>NZ_JAUOSO010000016.1:0-135266 GCF_030548905.1 Shewanella sp. 2_MG-2023 | reverse complement strand
CACTTTACAGTGAACTGATTTGGCGTGTAACCCATGCTAGTGCGTGGTTTGCCGTGTCAGTGGATGCGCATTATAGGGAGATTCTGAAACACCGCAAGGGCTTTTTTAAAGAAAAACGATCGAACGAAGAACTTTTGCACAGATCGTTTTATTTTTGACTGTTATGAGTATTATTAAGGCGATTTTATTCTACTTTAATATAGTGCTACGGAGTTTTTATTGTGTTTTGAGCTCATTTTTTCATCAGACTATGGTGAAAGTGCCAATAATTCATTACCATAGCTATGCTTTTTAACAGATATTTATCATTTTTCATTTTTATTAGAGACAAACTTATGCAGAAGTCATTTGTTATTACCTTAATTACGGCGCTAATTGGCGCAGTCATCATTTATGCTCTTTCTACCAATGTTCAACTTGTTGTGTCTTTTATCGCAGGTGCAATGTTAGCTAGTCTTATTTTTACTTTCGCACCATCTTCATCTGCTGCAGGTTCAAATGAACCTTATGTTGGCCCAACGATGACACTTTATGTTGGTAACCTTCCATATCGTGTACACGAGGGTGAAGTTAAATCACTTTTCGGTGAATACGGACCAGTTAATTCAGTTCGCTTAGTACGTGATAGAAAGACTGGTCGTCGCAAAGGTTTCGGTTTCGTCGAAATGTCAGAAGCTGGCGCGAAAAAAGCGATGAACAAATTGAATGATTACAGTTTCCAAGAACGTACTTTAAAAGTACGAGAAGCTAAATCTCAAGAGTCTGATCCTGCAGATCAAAATAAAGATAGTTAGTTTGACCTTATTTAGTTGGCTACGGTAATCCGCTGTAATTGTGTAAAACCGTAGTCAGCTAATGTCATTTCCAGTCCTAAATCTATATCCTTCGTAAAACCTGCTTGCAAGTTTCCTTTCTTAGTAATGAATTGTTCTTCGTTCGCTTCGATAAATGACAGTACTCTTGCTGCTACCGCATCACCAGAATCTAATAACATCACTTTTTGTTGGAGCACTTGATCGATTTCTTGCTGCAATAAAGGAAAGTGAGTACAACCCAATACCAGCGTATCTATATCTGTTGCCTTTATAGGTGCCAAGATTTTTTCTATTTGATTTATGTCGACAGTTTTTCTTTGCGCTTTCGCCTCTGCTATTAACACTAAATCAGACGTTCCAACTAAAGTCACTTTGCAATCGCTAGCAAAGGAATCAATTAAATCTTGAGTATATTGTCTTGTCACTGTACCTGGCGTTGCAAGCAAACCAATATGTCGTGTTACTGAAATTAACGCTGCTGGCTTTATGGCTGGTACCACTCCAACAACCGGTATATCCAACTGCTTTCTTAATTCTGGCAGCACTAAGGTGCTTGCACTGTTACAGGCAACCACTACGATTGATGCCCTAATTGCTTTGACCTGTCTTACAATCAGTTCGACACAGCCATGAATCAATTCTTGCTCATTAAGATCGCCATAAGGAAGACGGGCATTATCAAATAAGTAATAAATGTCATGTTGTGGTAGTTGACTATGTATGTGGTCAAACACTGATAAACCACCTATGCCTGAATCAAAAACGAGTATGGGACCGACCAAGATAATCTCCGTTTGAGTGGTTATTAATAAGAATTCGATTATATTTTGACTTAATCTTCGAAGAACACGCCAATCCGCTGGACATCAGCGGTGTGTAGTATAATATTTGCGCCCTTAATTTACAGCCTATGGTGGAACAAAATGAATTTAGCTGCAATGGATCCTAAAAACTATGATGCGCAACTCGAAGAAAAGCGTATCAAGCTTGAACAGACCTTTGCCGAGTTTACTCCGCCTAGTTTAGAAGTTTTCGCTTCGGAACCTGCAAATTACCGCATGCGTGCAGAATTTCGAGTGTGGCATGATGGCGACGACTTATACTATTATATGTTTGATAAAGCATTGAATGAAAAAGTACGTTGTGAGCAATATCTTCCTGCTGGAAAGCTCATTAATGAGGTAATGACAGCATTAATGGAAGAGCTACGTCCCAATCATGATTTACGCTTTAAACTTTTCCAAGTCGATTTTTTATCAACCCTAAGTGGTGAAATATTGGTTTCGTTGCTTTATCACCGTCAACTTAACGATGAATGGCGTGCTCAAGCAGAGCAAATGAAACAACGTTTATCCGCCAAGTTTAACGTTAACTTTATTGGTCGCGCACGTAAGCAAAAAATTGATTTAGATAAAGACTTCGTCGTCGAAACGTTAACAGTCGATGGTAACGAGCTTAAATACAAGCAAATTGAAAATAGCTTTACCCAACCAAATGCTAAAGTTTCTGTGAAAATGTTGGAATGGGCGATTTCAGCAACAAAAGACAGTACAGGCGATTTATTAGAGCTTTACTGTGGTAATGGTAATTTCACCATTGCTCTTGCGCCTAATTTTGATCGCGTACTTGCCACCGAATTGGCTAAACCCTCTGTCGATGCCGCTCAGTACAACATCGCCATTAATAACATCGAGAATTTACAAATCATTCGTATGTCAGCAGAAGATTTTAGTGACGCGATGGCGAAGAAACGTACTTACCGACGTTTAGAAGGTATCGATTTAGACAGCTATGATTGCAATACTATTTTTGTAGACCCTCCACGTGCGGGTATTGATGACGATACACTGTCGTTAATGCAAAACTACGATCGCATCTTATACATTTCTTGTAATCCAGAAACCTTGAAGGAAAATTTAGCGACGTTAAGTCGTACCCACGAGATCACTCGTTTCGCTTTATTTGATCAGTTCCCATATACCCATCATATGGAATCGGGTGTTTTACTAGAACGTAAAATAAATGCCTAAATACCTGCTTAATCCGATATAAAAATCAAAAAAGCGGCGTTGTGATACCACAACGCCGCTTTTTTGTATCTCAACTAATGAAATAGAACCTTACTTAGTTTCGACTTTATGTTGCAAGGCTTCAGCACCTTTAGCAACCATACGCAGTTGAAGTACCAGATGATCTGCTAATACTTTTCTATCTGCACGTTTCATATCTAAAGCCGATGCGCCAGCGTTAAACACTAACGTCACCAAAGCCTCAGCCTGAACTCTGGCTAACATTGGTGTTCGCCCTGCTGTGGCTTCAGTATAATGAGATAGTTCAGAGATAAAATGTTCTATTTCTCTTGCCACTGCTGCACGAAATGCAGCTGAAGTACCAGAACGTTCGTGCAAAAGAATACGAAACACGTTTGGATTTGACTCTAGCACTTCCACAAATGTGTCGACAGAAATACGAATAACACTGCCACCAGCTTCAGCACGTTGTCTTCCTTTGCGCATCATTTGTCTTAAGGTTAATCCACCTTCGTCAACCATTGTCAGACCTAACTCATTCATGTCTTTAAAATGGCGATAAAAAGAGGTTGGTGCAATCCCTGCTTCCCTTGCAACTTCGCGTAAACTCAAACTTGAAAAGCTACGCTCAGCACTGAGTTGATTAAAAGCGGCATCTACCAATGCACGACGGGTTTTTTCTTTCTGTAATGCTCTTACACCCATGTATAGAATCCATTTAGTAAATGTTAATGCACAGATAATACCGTTTTTATCAGAGAAACACAGCCCTTCAAAGCTTGACCACAGAATAAGGGTAAGTTAAATTGGCGTACAACTGTACGCCCAATAAGTTTTTTGGAACATCTTAATGAAAAAACCACCGATTATTTGGTTAAATACATCTCTTTTCGCACTCACCTTACTGGGTGCAATCACGCTAGTTCCTTGGCGTGGTATGACTCATGGCTTTGAAGCGATTGAATGGGTTGCCTTTGTTATCCTCGCTTTTGCTAGCGGTCTATCTATTACTGCGGGTTATCATAGATTATGGTCGCATAAAGCTTATAAAGCACATCCAGTGATGCGTTTTCTATTCGCTTTAGGCGGTGCTCTTGCACTGCAAAATAGTGCATTACATTGGTCTTCTGATCACCGTATTCACCATAAGCATGTGGACAATAACGATAAAGATCCTTATTCCGCTAAAAAAGGCTTCTGGTATAGCCACATAGGTTGGATGCTAAGAGAATACCAAGCCAGTCGTTACCACGATTACAATAATGTTCGTGACTTGCAAAAAGATGCCATCGTTATGTGGCAGCATAAACATTACTTGTCATTAGTGGTATTGATGAATATTGGCTTACCTGCTTTTTTAGGTTGGCTAAACGGCGACATTATTTCGATGGTACTCATGGCAGGCTTACTTCGCCTTGTTGTCGTACATCACTGCACATTCTTTATTAACTCACTTGCCCACATCTGGGGAAGCCAGCCATATACAAATAAGAATACCGCGCGTGATAATGGCGTTATCGCATTATTAACTTATGGTGAGGGTTATCATAATTTCCACCATATTTTCGAAAATGATTACCGTAATGGGATTAAATGGTGGCATTACGACCCAACCAAATGGTTAATCAAATCGATGTATTGGGCTGGGTTAGCCACAGATTTACGTGTGGTACCACAAGAACGTATTGAAAGTGCAAAATTGCAGATGCAGTTACTCAGGGCACAAGACAAAGTGGCTCATTTACCAAACTGTGATGAGATCATTGCGAATTTTCAAGCAGAATACGATCTAATGAAGCAACACTTAATGGAATATTACCAAGCTAAAAAGAGTTTGATTGAGGCCAAAAGTAAACAGCTGAGCTATCAACAGCTCAACTTGCAAGTTGAAGAGTTAAAAGCACGCTTGTTAGCTCAAAAGAAAAATTGGAATAACATTACTGCTGCTTATTAACACTAAGCGATTGTCATTAATGTGAAACGGCTACCTTGCAAGGTAGCCGTTTGTGTTTATTATGGATAATCGATGTTCATAACAGGTTATTCATTTCATGGCAGAAACCGATATTAAACTCACCGAATACAGTCATGGCGCAGGTTGTGGTTGTAAGATTTCCCCTCAAGTACTTAGCACCATTCTAGCCAGTGATATTCCAGCTTTTACCGATCCCAATTTACTTGTAGGCAATCTGAGCCGTGATGATGCCGCCGTATATCAGCTAAACCAAGAAACTGGGATTATCAGTACCACTGATTTTTTCATGCCGATTGTTGATGACCCTTTTACCTTTGGTCGTATTGCAGCCACTAATGCCATCAGTGATATTTATGCCATGGGCGGCACACCTATTATGGCTATTGCTATACTGGGCTGGCCAGTGAATACCTTACCAGCTGAAGTTGCACAGAAAGTCATTGAAGGTGGAAGAAAAGCCTGCGCTGACGCTGGCATTATGCTTGCCGGCGGCCACAGTATTGATGCTCCTGAACCTATTTTTGGATTAGCTGTCACTGGACAAATTCCACTGTCTAAACTTAAACGTAATGACCAAGCACAGGCTGGAGATAAACTGTATCTGACTAAGCCTATTGGCATCGGTATTCTCACCACTGCACAGAAGCAGAAAAAACTGGCTGAAGCCGATAGTCAGATTGCCATCAATGCCATGTGTCAGCTCAATAAAGTTGGCCAGAGTATCGCTAATATTAACGGCGTTAATGCATTAACCGACGTCACAGGTTTTGGTCTAGCAGGTCATTTAATTGAAGTATGCCAAGGAGCAAACCTCTCAGCGACATTGTCTTTTGAACAGATTCCACTTTTAGACAAAGCTGAACACTACCTGGATCTAGGTTGCGTCCCTGGTGGCACTCAGCGAAATTTTGATAGTTACAAACAACACCTCGGCTCATTATCAGATAAACAAAAAGCCATTTTATGCGATCCACAAACCAGCGGCGGCTTACTTATATCGGTATCAACCGCTGCAGAGCAAGCGCTCATTAGCTGTCTTTTAGAGCAAGACATAGCGCCTATTTGCATTGGTGAGCTATCGCTTACTGCTCCAACTTTACCTTTGGTGAACATACTCTAATGGCAGTAAATATGATTGCCGACAGCGAATATCAACGCATCTTCATAGAAGATGTGCCTTTACTTGATGTGCGTGCGCCTGTTGAGTTTATTAAAGGTGCATTTGGCCGTTCGACTAATATCGGACTAATGACTGATGATGAACGTAAACAAGTAGGCACTTGCTATAAACTACATGGCCAAGATGCTGCGATAGCACTTGGACATAGTCTCGTTAATGGCAACACTAAACAGCAGCGCATAGAAGCATGGCAGCAATATATAGCTGCTCACCCTAACGCTTACCTGTATTGTTTTCGGGGTGGGCATCGCTCGAAACTAAGTCAACAATGGATAAAAGAAGCCGGTATTGATATTCCGTATATTGAAGGCGGATATAAGGCCATGCGCCAATATTTGATTAAGACAATCGAACAGGCATCGACTGAACAACCTTTACTGATATTAAGTGGTATTACCGGCAGTGGTAAAACAGATTTATTGTTGCAACGTCATGAAGCAATAGACTTAGAAGGTCTAGCTAACCATCGTGGTTCAAGCTTTGGTAAAAATATTGACCCGCAGCCCACTCAAATTAACTTTGAGAACAATTTGGCGATAAAACTACTCAAGCAACAACACATAGCGAGTACTTTTACCTTGTTAGAAGATGAGAGCTACCTCATTGGGCGCTCAGCTATACCACAGGTATTCTATCAAGCCATGCAGCGTAGCCCTATCATAGTGTTGGAAGAGTCTTTTCAAAATCGCCTTAACCGATTACATAAAGCCTATGTCGCGGACAAATCAGCAGCATACATTAACCGTTTTGGCGCTGAAGCAGGTCAACATGCCTTTAGCGAATACTTACTGAATAGCGTAAATAGTATTAAAAAGCGCTTAGGCGGACAACAGCATGCTGAGTTAACGACCTTGATTGAACAAGCCATCAACAGTCAATTTAATCGTAATGACTTATCAGCTCACTTTGATTGGATAACCAGCCTTCTGCGTCATTACTATGACCCAATGTATCAATATCAATTATCGAAGAAACAGCAAAGAGTAATTTTTAGTGGTGACCATCAAGCCATTCATGATTGGTTATCTTCTAAAGGTCATTCGAATATTTCCTTATCACGCTAATATTCTAGCTAACATACAAAGAAAAACGCCCTTATTCATAAGGGCGCTTTATTCTATCCAAGGTCATTACTTTATAAGATCATTACTTTCTAACGGCATTGAATTAACCGCAGCTCTGAGGGCCTAGGCCTTAGTTATATCATCCGACTTCAAGCTTGCATTAAACAGTTCACTCACGTTTTGATGTAAACCATGTCGGCCTAACGTAACGCCGTCAACAGCTTCGCCTATATTCACTTCCACTTTCGACCAGAAACGCTTCGGACGTGTTGTTAACGCGTGCCCCCCTTTATGACTGAAGTAAGAGCCCCATAAGCCACTTAACGACATTGGGATTACTGTCACAGGGTCTTTTTCCAGTATTCGCTCAACCCCTGGTCTAAACTCAGCGATGTCTCCATCTACTGATAAACGTCCCTCAGGGAAGATGCACACTAACTCTTCGTTGTTCAAGGCATGATGAATTTGCTCAAATGCATTTTCATAGGTTGCTTTACATTTTTTCGGCGAACAAATTGGGATCACGCCTGCATGACGAAATAAGTACTTAAGTAATGGTATTTCGCTAATGGATTTATCCATTACAAAACGAATCGGTCGTGTAGAGGATCCCATAATAATTAACGCATCAACATAACTGACATGATTACACACAATAACCCCTGCCCCTTGCGCAGGAATATGTATCCGGCCATTCACCTTAACGCGATACATGAAGTGACTCAGTAAATAGCTAATAAAGCGCTGAGCAAATTCAGGGACCTGTGAATACACGTATAGTGCAACGACAGTATTCATCGCGGCCAGCAGCAAGAATAAATCTGGAATGCTCCATTCTAGTACGCCAAGTAAGATAATCGACAAGATAGCTGCAACAACCATAAACAACGCATTAATTATGTTGTTTGCAGCAATAGCTTGTGCACATTCATCTTTTGCGGCGCGTGATTGAATAAAAGCGTATAGAGGGACAATGAACAAGCCACCGCTAAGGCCAACCATAAACAAATCAGCCATTACCCTATAGTGCTGCGAGTCACTAATGAAACTACTAAAACTATAAACAAAACTTAAATCTGCTGGAGCAGGCGGAATAGCAAAAATTAAATCCACACCAAATACGGTTAAACCCAATACACCGAAAGGTAAAACACCTAACTCAACATGACCGTAAGACACACGTTCACAAATCCACGAACCTACCGCGATACCAATAGAGAACAAGGCCAGTAGTAAAGACACGACTGTCGCATCTGCATGTAAGTGCAATTTGGCAAAATTAGGAAACTGGGTCAGGTAAGTCGCACCCAGAAACCAAAACCAACTGATGGCCAGAATAGCCATCCAAATACCTGGCGTTTTCCTCACTTTTGCAATGCTTTGCCATGTACCAGATAAAGGGGTAAATCTAATTTTATCGATTTTACCTTGTGGCGGTAATGCTGGAATTGCGCGACTGCAAAGGTAGCCAATAACTGATAATGTCACAACAATCGTCGCTGCACCGATTAAGCTATGGTCACTGGCAACAATTAAACCTGCTGATAATGTCCCGACTAAAATCGATATAAACGTGCCCATTTCTACCCAGGCATTTCCAGTTACTAACTCACTTTCTTTTAACGTCTGTGGCAACAAAGAATACTTAACAGGGCCAAAATAGGCTGACTGACTACCCATCATAAAGAGCAGTAATAACATCACTAAATAACTTTGAGTCAAAATGGCCACCGCAGCGCAAGACATGATGATCAACTCAAGCAACTTGAGTCTGCGGATCAACATCGCTTTATCCATATTATCTGCCACCATCCCCGCATGAGCGGAAAACAAGAAAAATGGCAAAATGAAAACACCTGCAGCCAAATTAACAAACATATTGACGCTGATAGGTAGTTCACTCACTTGGCTATATGTCACCAGTAATAACAATACATTCTTATAGATATTGTCATTCAGTGCCCCTAAGCACTGCGTGACAAAATAAGGAAGAAAGCGTTTAGTTAACAACATGAAAGATCCTTTTCTTGAGTCATACCTAATAAATATCCATGAACATGACTACTGAGCATCGCGGGTAATGCGGTTTGATCAGTAAATAATTTTCCATCTATTCCAAGGCATGTTAATCCATGGATCCCGCCCCATAACACACGACTCATCATTATAATCTCTGCGTGATCTGCTTTTGGAAACAAGGCGGTTAGCTGCTCTGAAACTAAACTGAATAGCGTATCAATGGCTTGCTGATGATTTGATGACAGTGATACGCCTTCTGGCGCAGACAGTTCAAAGACCAGTTTAAAACAAACTCGGTGCTCGTTAGCAAACTGGTAATAGCGATGCGCCATGAGCTCAATTGAAGCTTGAGCTTGCTCGGTGGCGTGTATTGGCGAGTGATTATGATTTATTTCATCTGATGTCGATGAGGTTAAGTGCTCGAACAAATCAATCAATACCTGTTCAGATACCGATAATAATAACTGCTGATAGCTGCCAAAAATATTAATCAACGTACTTGGCGCATAACCAATATCGGTGGCGACTTTACGTAGACTCAAACTTTCAAGCGAGGCAATGTGTAGATACTGCATCACTGATTTAATGGCCATATCATGGATTTCACCATGAGTATGTTCTTTCCTTCTTGCCATCAGGTAACTCCATTTATGCGGTTAGTGTTGCTAACCTAACAACAAACAAAATAAAAAACAATGTTCATAATAAGTTTATTTTTAATCTTCTAATAAATATTATCGAAAAAATGACACAAAAAAGCCCTCAACAGAGGGCTTAGATGATGAAACGAGGCAACTGACTTTACACGATAATTAGGTGGTTAAAATATCATCCCACGCTAAACTCGGGCTACCTACAACAATAAAGTTAGGGTTTTCTAATGTTTCACGTTCATTGTAGGTCATTGGCTGAAGGTTAATATCCATTAATGCACCGCCAGCTTCTTCCAAAATAATCTGTGCTGCACCAGTGTCCCATTCACCTGTAGGTCCAAGGCGGACATAACAATCAGCTCGCCCTTCAGCCACTAAGCAACTTTTTAATGCCGCTCCACCTAACACCACGAGTTCGCAGCTGTTTGGATGACTTAATAACTTAAGCACTGACTGCGGATCTTGACGACGGCTAACTGCCAGTTTTAATCCTGATTCTTCAATACTATTAATTTGTCGGCTGGTAATACGCACTTCATTTTTGCTATCACGTTTATAGGCACCTAAGCCTGCAATGGCGTAGTAACAGACTTTCGTCATTGGCACATAAACGACTCCCATTACAGGACGGTTATGTTCTACCAGTGCGATAATAACGGAAAAGTCACCACTACCAGCGATAAACTCACCGGTACCATCTAAAGGATCAACCAGCCAGTAACGCTGCCATTCAGCACGTTCAGAAAAAGCAATATCAGCAGCTTCTTCACTAAGAATAGGAATATCAGGTGTCAACGCTGCTAAACCAGCACAAATGATCTCATTTGCTGCTAAGTCTGCAGAAGTCACTGGGGTATTATCTGATTTTATTTCTCGATCAAAATCACCTTTGACATAAATGTCGCGAATTTTTTGACCTGCCTCGGTGGCAATAGTGATGACTTGTTCAATTACTTCTTCTGGCTTCATAACGACTCCAATCGCCAAATAATACGCTGAATACTGTCAAGTTAGACCAAATTAAGGCATTTTTGTAGTTAACTTAGGCTAATATTTTGTTTTTATTTTACTTTATAACGACTACTTTGCTAAAAACTGCTGTGCAAGAAATAGCGCACTGACACTTCTCGACTCAGAAAAATCTGCATCATCGAGTAAGTTTTTCCACTTCTCTAACGGAAAAGGAATCACTTCTATTGGTTCTGGTTCATCACCTTCAAGGGTACTTTCATATAAATCTTCAGCGATGAAAATCTGCATCTTACTCGCAAAGTAACCTGGGGCTAAACTCAGTTCTTTTAATAAAGTCAGCTTGTTACTGGCAAAACCGATTTCTTCTTGCAGTTCACGGTTCGCAGCTTCAATCCCAGTTTCGCCTGGGTCGATTAAGCCTTTAGGAAAGCCGAGTTCATAATTATCAGTGCCTGCTGCATATTCTTTAGCTAACAACAACTTGCCTTCATGCACGGGAACAATCATCACCGCACCACGACTGCCGCCACTCATTCTTTCATATTGACGCTCAACACCATTGGAAAACTTAAGGTGGAGTTGTTCAATTTGAAACAAGCGACTTTTCGCTACAATCTCACGATGTAAGATTTCAGGCTTTTTATGTCGAGTTGTCATTAAGGCCTCATATATGACGAATTTACTTAGACAAGTTACAATCTTACTATCCTAGCTATATTCTACAACTGGAATTTTCATGTTTCCTTGGCATAAGATAGACACGGTTTTACTTGATATGGATGGCACTTTGCTCGATTTGCACTTCGATAACCATTTTTGGTTAACTTTAGTGCCACAGCAACTTAGCCAGCAAAGACAGATTTCTGTGGCGGAAGCACAGAAATTGGTTGAACAGTCATACCATAAAGTGGAAGGCACACTTGACTGGTATTGTATTGATTATTGGCAGCAACAACTTGGGTTAGATATTTTAACCCTGCACTATTCGCTGGTTGAACGTATTCAAATGCGCCAAGACAGCATGCCATTCTTACAAGCACTGCACAAAGCTGGCAAGCAGCGAATTTTAATGACCAATGCTCATCCTAAAAGCCTGGAGTTGAAATTAGCACATACTGACTTAGCCCATGGATTAGATGCGACTTTTTCAAGCCACGAAACGGGTTACCCAAAAGAACACCCATTATTTTGGCAGCATGCAATTAAGCAGTTTAAGTTGAATCCAAGCCGCTGCTTATTTGTTGACGATAACGAACATATTCTTGAGGCTTCAAAAAAGGCGGGGATTGGTTTTCAATTAGGTATTTCAAACCCCGACAGCAAAAAACCACACAAAGACTTTTTTGACTTTCCAGCAATTCATGATTATCAAATGTTACATCAGGATTTATTAGGTTAACGCCGAGAATGACGATTGATGAGTGTGTCGCTCTCTAAGCGATAAGATCAAAAAAGGCATGTTATTCAACATGCCTTTTTAATTGCTATTTTACAGCAGTGGATTACAACCCAGGAATCACACCATTATAATTAATTGGGTAATAACCTTGGCTATCCTGTTTACCCAAAAATGATAACGCTTGGGTTAGATCTTCTGGCTGTTCAGGTGTTGGTTTAATTTTAGCGCTGACCGAAAAACGGTTACTTTCACCCAATGTTGCAATACCTTCGATACCCATCTTGTTCATGCTATCGTCAGTATTTAATTGCACCATACCGTCAACACAGCTTAAACCCAACGCAATATCACCTAGCGGATATTTACCAAACTGGTTATTCACATCAATTCGATTTAAAAATAACTTACCTGATAACTGTTCACACCATGGTTCACCTTGCTCAAGACGTTCCACAATCAAGCTGACATCACCGGCGACTTTAGTTCTAAACGGTAGGCGAGCATTACCCAATAAAAATTGGTTAGGCGCTTCAAAGCGTAAATTATCAGCCGAAATCCCTGACAGAGACCAACTGATATCGCCTTGACCACTGACTGGTGTCGCACGGCTACCAATTTGTAGATCAACATTGACGCTACCAATAAACAAAGCCCATGGGTTTAAATCCCAGTTCACTTGTTCGATTAGGCGTCGGTCAATAGACACAAGTTCAGCACTGCCCTGCCACAAGGTGCCAGATACTCCGCTCACTTTGATATTATTTGGCAGTGGCGCAATGCCTACAACCCAATTAGCTGGAATATACACCACCATGAAAATGAGGTAGATGAATACGCCAATTATAATTTTCTTAATCAAACTCACTACAATACCTGCTTACTTAGACAGCTGAATACGACGTACTTTGACAAAACCTGCAAGATCAGACTCAGATAAATCAACACTTTCAAGGGTTAAGCCTTTCTTCTCGACTAACTCATGTAAGTAATTCAACAAGCTGTCAAACGGAACATCATCCATCCACAATTGAATTTTATCGCCTTGTGGCTGCATCCGAGTAATCTCTAACTTATATTGACCCGCTAGCTGATTCACCACAGAACTTAAACTACCACTTGCAGTCGGTCTGGACCCCGATTGCTTCAGACCTGCGATTTTATTTGCAGTTTGTTTTACATAATTTAGTGTTTGTAATTCTGATTGGTGGCGCATTTCAGCATTTTCAGCCGCTGAGGATATTGGGCTCCAAATACCCCAATATAAAATACCAATAACAACAAACACACCACAGCAGGCAACTAACTGTTGCTCACGAAGCACTAAGCCTTTCCACCAGTTTTGCAAATTTTCCATCTTATTTGCCTCTCAATGTCAGGGTTGTATTCACTTCATCTTCACCGCTATTAATTGCGCCCATGTCTAAGTCGTAGCGCACTTCAACTAGCTCTTTAAACTTATCCACTTGATCATAGGTCTTAGCAGTGACCTGCATCCGCAGTTCATTGCGGTTGGCATCAAAACGCAATGAGTTTGGCTTTAAATCTGGTACTTGTTCAAATGAACCGCGTAAACCATCTAGCATTTCGAAGAAAGCAGCTCCACCGCCTTGCCCTTGCATGCTGCGAAGTTGTGAGTCCATTTGCGAGCGAATATTAACAATACGATTAACGTTCGGAATAACCCGTTTGAAAATAGCTTCACTTTCTTGTCTGACTTCAGCGCTTCTGTTTTCCAATTGATGGATAGTCAGGCCTTTATTCACTAGAGAAAGCACAATTGCAATGAATGCAATAATCGCGACATTTTTCCAAAGCATTAAATGTTTGCTGTACTCGCGTTTAGGTACATACACCCCACTCAGTAAGTTAACTGGTGATTGTAAAATACCTTTCGCTAACACCATCATAGGTAAATCTAGTGGTTTAGACTCAACTTCAGCATCCATGAAAACTAAATCTTCACTGTAGGCTGCGATACTGATTGGCGCTACATCTTGTTGCTTTTCTGGCATCAGTTTTGGCAATGCAAAATCCAGCCATGTTTTCGGTAAGCTGACACCACTACCTTCGCCTGTGCGCAGTAATAATTCATCACCCATATCAAGCGCCGCCCAACGGCATTGCTCCAATGGCAATGCGAGACAGTCCGGCACAATACGTTTAACCTTAATGCCAGCGTCCATTAACCATGACATCCAATCTTGCATTTGCTCATGGGCAACAGCAATCACATTAAGCTGTTCGCCGTCTCTTGGGCCGACAACAAAATGCATATCTTCAACATCAGAAGCAATTGTTTCTTCCAGCATAAAAGGTAATGCCTTTAATGCTTGGCGCTGATTTTTTTCTGGTAATTCAATTTGCGTCAATGTCATGCTAGAAGCTGGTACTAAAACATCAACCGGACGATTACCTGCACGCTCAGTTAAACTGGTTAAGCTGGCAGCATCACTTAACTCACCTGAGGCAATGATCTCTTGCTCTTGTTCTGACCATACTAGCCAAGAACAAGGGCTTTCTAATGTTTTTCCTAATCGGATAAAAAGCCGTTCAGACACTGTTATTCTCCACAAGCTGCAATACCAACAAGGTTAATTGCAGCGGGTTGTTACGCTTATTCATTATTGCTGCCCGCCATATTGACGTGTCAGCACTTCAAATTTATTTCCGCTTCGCTGAAGTACGCTATCCATTCTAAAGGTGGCGTTATCCACTTTCGCCCCAGCCTTTAGTAAAAAGAAATTACTATCGACAACAATACTCGATTTCATATTGCTTTCCGTTGCTAAGCTCGCAAGGGTATTATTTTCCCAAAACTCAGCAGCAGTTTCGAAACCATCAGCTGGCCTTTGATTAATTAGGCTTTCAGCATCACTTTGGCTAATTTTATTTTCTAGCATACCCACCAACAATGCCGCCTGCTCAACTTCAATAGTATTGACGTTCAGTAACTGTTGGTTATTACCTGGAATCGCACAGATATAAGGTAATAACGTCATATACACTTGTTGGTTGTATCCCATTACAGCTCTAAGTTCGCTGCGATGATTCATTAATGTATTCGCGGCGCGGTATGGCACATTTCGTGATTCATACTCAGCATCTTCTGCGCCATATGGCATTGAAACGGTATCGTCGTCGATATAATCAACTAATGTATGAGTCAGCCTTTCTGCGCCAAAGTCATCCATACCTAAGGCCACCAATAAGGATTTATACTGAGTCGCCGCTAAACTTAATTTAGGCTGTCCGTTTTCAACTTCTGTAGATGCCACCGACAATGCATTGATATTAAAACATGAACGCATATCCATGATTTCACCACCGATTTCACCGTAATCGGCAGGAAAAATCACATCGGCGAGTGCCCAGTATTGTTGGCGATGCACAGTACCATCGCTGTCTTCCATGTCTTGCTTTAAAATCTTTTTAGCTAACTCTTCAGCCGAAATAGCATACCAATAGGCTTGATCATATTGGGCCAAATTCAGGGTTCGTCGCATTGACAGTTGATTGCGACTCGTAATGTTTGTCGCAATAATCACTACCAATGCCACAATCAATAACACCACTAATAAAGCAACGCCACGTTGGTTACGAATGCCAGGTAATTGCTGCTTCATCATGTGCCATTACCTGTGCTACCCGTGCCACCTGAGCCATTATTGCCTGAACCACTGTTACCTGAACCACTGTTACCTGAACCATTACCAGTATTGGTACCATTGTTGTTGCCGTTGTTATTACCGTTACCATCGCTGCCGTCGTTACCAGAACCACTACTGTTACCACCTTTAGGTAACAAGAAGCGTCTTTCGATAATACCTAAGCCTTCAATTTCAAGTGTCATCGTAATGCCCTGAGGTAAAGATGATGCATCAACTTTTCTTTCCCACTCTTTACCGGTAAAAAATGAGTACTCAATCGAAATCACATCTTCAATGATCAAGCTTTTAAGCGGCTCTGCACCGACTTCAGGCTCAGGATATGGATAATACCAACGCTCTAAACGACCATCTTGAACAATATACGCAACAGACTGCAAGCTGCCACGAGGTAACATGCCATCAGGATTCAGCCAGCCTAAGCGGAAAAACACTAAGGCTTCAGTTTCTGAGTCCAGCATGTTGTCGCCGGTTTGAAATACTGATGTAGTGCGTTCACCATCTAGACCGCGCTGTGTTCTAGCGACTATTTGGCCTAAATCTCGTTCAATAATCCCAAAGCCTTGCTGTAAGGCTTTAAGTCGAACTGAAAATTCTTTGGTTGCTTCATCATTTTTCATTACTGTTGATAGCACGGCGTTTGCAGCCAAACCTATCATGGCAAAAATAGCAATTGAGATGAGCATTTCAAGCAAGGTAAAACCTACTTGACTGTGTTGTGGCTTAGCCTTCGTTGTGAACATAACTACTCACTTGGGCAACGGTGCGGTTAAACCTATCTTCATCACTGACTAAAACGCGAATCATTCTAAAATTATCGTCGGTGGTTTTAATCACTTCTTGACGCCAATACCAATCTTTTCCTGCCAGTTCAACTTGACCATTTTTAGTCCCGAGTTCAGGAAATTGTTGCAGCAAACGAGCTTCAACCATCTGATTACTCGCCACCCATTGCGCCAAGGTACGTTCTTCCAATATGGGGAGATTCGCCATTTGGTCGCCAATACTTTTGGTAACAGCTACAGCGGCAATAGAAAACACCGCTAATGCCACGATGACTTCAAGTAAGGTCATGCCTTTACTGATCTTCATCGAAACTTCCTATAGCCAAGCGACCCATAGCATCACCAACAACCAAGACTTCCACTTCTTTACCGTTTTCATCATCGGTTAAAAAGCTCAGCTCAAATGTCGACATTTCCCCACTTGGGAAAAGTAATATTTGTGGTTCAGGATTTTTCTTTTTGTCTTCTTTCGATTCATCTATCAGTGGCTCATCGAACCAAGATTCATCTTCTTCATCATCTTGCACAAGTGGCAAACCATCGAGCAATAAACTCATGCTGACGTCTTGTTCCATCTGCTGCGGTGCAAGCTGTCTATCACCTGTTAACGGCTCCCACTGACCTTCTTTGTAGTAGACGAACTGATATTCATCTTCTTCAACGACGATACCTAGAAGTTGGCCACTAAGGATCGTTTCTTCAATAACTAATTCGGTCGTGGCAATAAACTTTCTGGCCGTTTTTGTTAACGCCTGCTCAGGTCCTGCAGTACTGGTCGTCATGGTCACTGCTGCTGCGGTTAACCCCATCAGCAGCGCCACAAGTAACACTTCTAACAGTGTGAACCCAGCTTGGCGTTTAACGTTCATTATGCGTTATCAGCTTAAACTTCCATTACTGGAAGTTTTGTAGGTTCCAGTTACCGATGTCATCTTCAGTACCAACTTGCCCGTCAGGACCTGCACTGAAAATATCGATTCGACCATTTTCGCCTGGGCTCAATAGGAAGTAATCATTGCGCCATGGATCCTGAGGTAAACGTTTTAGGTAACCATCTGGACGGTAGTTACGTGGTTCAGGTGAAGACGTTGGCTTTTGCACTAAAGCATCTAAACCTTGATCAGTCGTTGGATAAACACTGTTATCAAGACGATACATATCTAGGGCATTCTCTAATGCAACAATGTCAGATACTGCTTTTTGTAAATCAGCTTTATCTTTGTTACCCATAAGGTTAGGTACAACCATTGAGGCTAAAATACCTAAGATCACGATAACGACCATGACTTCTAAAAGGGTAAAACCACGTTGTTTACGATTGACTTGCATTGACGACTTCCTCCAGTGCACACCACATTGGCGTGACAAAAATAATATCTAAAAACTTGCGGCGCTAGCCACTAATCAAGTTATTCAATTCTAAAATAGGTTGTAAAATGGCCATCACAATGAATAACACTACCGAGGCCATACTCACAACCAACATAGGTTCAAATACACCTAAAGCAATGTTCACATTCGCTTCAAACTCACTGTCTTGGTTATCAGCAGCACGCTCCAGCATTTGCTCTAACTGGCCACTTTTTTCACCCGACGCAATCATATAGAGCATCATAGGTGGAAAAAGTTTAGTATTTGTCAGCGCAGCACCTAAACTTGTACCTTCACGTACTCTTGCTGTCGCATCATCAACAGCCGCGCGCACTTTCACATTGACTAATACTTCACTCGCAATTCGCATACCTTCAAGTAACGGCACTGAACTTGCCGATAAAATACTTAAAGTTCGTGCAAAACGCGCAGTGTTAATCCCTTTACTGACTTTACCGAGCACTGGCGCTTTTAACAGCCAAGTATCGAACACCATTCTAAAATTAGGTTTTTTCAGCATTTGTTTGAACAACACAAATGCGGCAAACATCAGTCCCAAGACGACTAAACCATATGACTGCACAAAGTCTGATGCAATAATCAAAAATTGCGTAGTGCCCGGTAACTCTTGGCCCATGTGCTCAAACTGGCCAACAACTTTTGGAACTACAGCCGCTAATAAAACAGCAATAACGCCGATAGCAACAACGGTCAGTACAATCGGGTAAATCATCGCCTGAGTAAGCTTAGACTTAAGCTGTTGACGACGTTCGGTGTAATCAGCGAGACGATTCAATACCACTTCTAAATGACCAGACTTTTCGCCTGACGCCACCATTGCACGGTATAGATCATCAAAAACATGGGGATATTCTGCGAGTGAATCAGCTAAGCTATAACCTTCAACAACCCGTGAACGTACAGCCATCACTAAGCTAGCAAGTCTGTCTTTTTCACACTGCTGTCCAACCGCTTTAAGCGATTCTTCAATCGGCAAACCCGCAGCAACTAGGGTCGCTATTTGACGGGTAATCAGGGCAAGTTCTGCCACCGAGATACCACGTTGGAATAATTTAAGACCACCCGTTTTCGCTTTCGCTTCTTTTTCGGCAACAGGTTGTAACTCAAGTGGCATTAAGCGTTGTTCACGCAGCTGACTACGCGCGTGACGCGCTGTATCTGCTTCAATCACACCTTTTTGCTGTTTGCCATTGCTATCAAGGGCTTTATATTCAAACGCTGCCATTGATTATTCCTCGCGAGTTACGCGCAATACTTCTTCTAAGGTCGTGACACCATCAAGTACTTTACTCATGCCATCGTGACGAATACTTGGGATGGTTTGACGAACATATTTCTCAATTGCAAGCTCACCACGACCGCCGTGAATTAACTCACGTACATTGTCATCAACCACGAGTAACTCATGAATACCAGTACGGCCACGATAGCCATTATTACCACACTCTTTACAGCCATTAGCGCGGTAAATAACGCGAGTATCATTGGCGGTCACGCCTAATAATTCACGCTCTCGCTCATCAGGTTCATGGGGGATCTTACATTCGTTACATAGAGTTCGAATCAATCGCTGAGCTAATACGCCCAACAAACTTGATGAAACAAGGAACGGTTCAACACCCATATCTTGCAAACGCGTAATCGCGCCAGATGCGGTGTTGGTATGCAGTGTTGATATCACTAAGTGACCGGTTAATGATGCTTGAACAGCAATTTGCGCGGTTTCTAAATCACGGATTTCACCAATCATCACCACATCAGGATCTTGACGTAAGATTGCACGTAAACCACGAGCAAAGCTCATATCGGCTTTCATGTTCACTTGCGTTTGACCGATACCTTCAAGCTCGTACTCGATAGGATCTTCAACGGTCAAAATGTTGGTATCTTTTGAATTGATCTCAGTTAAGCCTGCATACAAGGTGGTACTTTTACCAGAACCTGTCGGGCCAGTTACCAAGATAATGCCATGGGGTTTACGAATAATGGCATCGAACTGTTCACGAATCGATAATGTCATACCCAGTAATTTTAAATCGAGATTACCGGTATTTTTATCCAGTAGACGTAGCACAACACGCTCGCCATGACTTGATGGCATGGTTGATACACGCACATCGACCGCTCGACCTGCAATACGCAGTGAAATACGGCCATCTTGGGGCACACGTTTTTCAGCAATATCTAAACGCGCCATCACTTTAATACGCGAAACCAGCAGCGAAGACAGTTTACGATTTGGTTTTAACACCTCTTTTAATACACCATCAATACGGAAGCGGACAATCAATTGCTTCTCATATGTCTCGATGTGAATATCTGAGGCTTCTTCTTTAATCGCTTCCGATAACAAGGCATTAATTAACTTAATAATTGGTGCATCATCATCGCCTTCTAATAAATCTTCAGTTTGCGGCAGTTCTTCGGCTAGAGTGAATAAGTCCATCTCGTTGCCAATGTCTTCCATCAACTGCTGTGCTTCTGATGAATTTGCTTGGAAAGTTTGAGTTAACTTAGCTTCAAACTCATCAATCGGTAATTTACTTAGCACGAGTTCTTCACCAGCATAACGACGCACTTCGAGCATCGCATCTAATGGTGTTTCACTGGTGTAATACAATTTTAGTGCATCAGTTTCTTTGGCTAATGCCAAATTAAACCTGTGTGAAAAAGCAAAAGGTAAGCGCTCACGACTGGTTGAAACAAACACCTCATCATTGAGTTCATCTGCTTCTAAACCTAAGTCTGTTGACACTTTCGCCAATTGTTCAGTCATTTCTGCTTCACTCATTGGCGTTATCTTCTGATGCTTCTGCGTCTTCTTCAACCGATTCAGCTGCTTTGCTGGCAGCTTCTGTTGCAGCGCGATCTTTTTCCATGCTCTCGCTGATATGCTTCAATGCTGGATCCGAATCACGCATCTTAGTTTCTAAGTTCTTACCTTCTTTATAACGATTTAAGACTTCGTTAACTTCATCAGGTAAGTAAGCCTCTTGATCCCATTCATCAAGTATTGGCACATCAGTATTTGGCATTAAGTTAACACCACGTTCTTGTTGTTCGATTTGCAATGCGCGGAAGTAGTTATATTTACGTCCCGCAATACCTTCCATAGTAATACCATCACGAATAATCGTAGGCTTGATAAATACCATCAGATTTTTCTTTTTCACGCCACTTGAAGATGACTTGAATAAATGACCAATAATCGGTAAATCACCTAAGAATGGTACTTTTTGAACCGACTCTTGGGTTTCTTCATTGATCAAACCACCTAAGACAACGATTTGCCCCGAATCGGCCATCACAGTAGTGGTTAAGCGACGAGTCGCAAACGTCACATCGACACCCGTTTTACCGTTAATCCCTGAGACTTCCTGCTCAATGGTTAACTTAACAGCATTACCCTCGTTGACTTGTGGTACCACTTTAAGTTTTACGCCGACTTCTTTACGTTCAACCGTTTGGAAAGGGTTAGAGTTACCATTACTTGAGTTTTGGCTACCCGTTAGAATTGGCACTTCATCACCAACAATAAATGAAGCTTCTTGGTTATCTAGTGTTGTGATAGAAGGTGTAGCAAGTACGTTTGATTTAGTATCACTTGATACTGCTTGTACTAATGCGCCAAAATCACCAGCGGTAACGCCCCACGCCATGCCATTCACTTTACCTAACGCTTGCGCCAGTAAGGTAATGTCACCACGGGTATCAGGGTTTTCGGTACAGGTACCATTTTCAGTACAGACTGTGGTGCCTTCTTCGCCTTGAGCTTGCCAAATACCCGCACCAATTTCACCGATGGTAGGGCCTAAGTTATTAAACTGGGTGCCACCACCTGCGGCAGTTGCCCACTGCACACCAAAACCAACATCATCACCTTCTGAGACTTCAACAATAATCGCTTCGACTAGGACTTGTGCACGACGAATATCTAATTGGTTAACGACACTTTCAATGGTGCGCATTTGATCTGGTTCAGCGCTGATAACTAATGCATTAGTATCAACGTGAGCCATGATATTAATTTCTTTACGGCGCTTATTGCTGCCACTCTGGCCAGTATCCTGGTCGCTTTGTAGTTGCTCAGCAAAACCTGTTAATACTTCAACTAAATCTTCAGCCTTAGCGTAACGTAAGTAACGGACTTTGGTATTACCTGTTGTAGCTTGCTCAGCATCAAGACGGCGGACCAATTCGACTACACGCTGACGGCTTTTTTCATCACCACTCACAACCACGGCATTGGTTCGTTCATCAGCAACCACTTTAGGTGCTTGGCCTGGCATTTGTGCTTGGTTAGCTGTTGAGCGGTACAAAGTATCAATAATACGAACGATTTCGCCTGCTGATGCAAACTCAAGCGATACTACCTGTACTTCCGTATCACCTTGTTTATCTACACGGCGGACGATTTCGACTAGTTTATTTACGACTGCAGCACGACCTGAAATCATCAATACATTTGATGGGTCATAATTTACAACGTTACCGCCACCCGCATTATCATTTAGCTGACGTAATAACGGCGCAAGTTGTTTAGCTTCGGTATTATAAAGGGCCACAATACGTGTAACCATTTCATCACCTAAACCAGGCTTAGCATCATCGGCCACACGGATAGCTGCGGTTTTCGCATCTTTATCCTTGATGACTTTAATAACACGGTTTTCCATTTCGACAACGGCATAACCATAAACTTGTAATACGTTGAGGAAGAATTGGTAATACTGTTCATCATCCAATAAGTCGTAACTACGGACGTTAATTTTGCCGCGGACAGTTGGATCGACAATAATCGTTTTATTGAGGTTCTTACCTACAATATTAATGAATTCTTGAATATCTGTGCCTTTAAAATTGGCAGCATATTGCTCCGACCAAGCCGCTTGAGAAGCAAGCATTGCTATACCAGCAACCATCCCTGCTAATAACTTGCGTCGAATTCCATAACTCTTCATTATTTTCAATCCTCTACTGCCTAACTATTCTGGCAAACTAAAAATTATTTCTACTAACTGTCCATCACGTTCAACCATGACGCCGACTTCTGTTAATTCTGGTAATTGCGCCATAACTTCTAATGATTGTCCCATGTCGGTCAAATCATAGCCGTTGATGGATTTGGCTAAATCATTTGCTTTAAATCCCGCAGCCGCAAATAAAGATTTATTTTTACCTGGGTTGAGGCGATAGCCGCTGACACCGTCGGCGCCGCGCACTGGAGAAATGGCTAGATAGTCAGTCAGCTTTCCTGGATCAGCTAATAGTTCATCACGTGAATCACTGATTTGCTGAGCAACCTCGGCATTTTGACGACGATCGTCACGCTGTACTTGACGGTCTTTTTTGGCTTGCTGTAATGACTGGTTAGCTTGGCTTTGGGTGGTATAATTTAAACCATCCAACATTAATGCCTCATAACGGCCAGCATTAGTAATGATGATACGGTCGGCATACACTTCTTTCAGCGAAGCAGAAGTGCCTTTAATTTTGTCACCTAAGCCGTAAGTTTCTTGATTACCTTTTGATTCAATGACAGCAAGACCGTTGGTATCAGAAGTAGAAGCCACCACCCCCGTCAATAAAATAGAAAGGTTAGTTTTAGGTGCATCAGTAATTTGTTCAACTGGAGCAGGTTTATTAGGCCGGCCATTTGCATTGGCGTCTTTTTCGCCAAATAATGCCAATCGCTGGACACTACTTAGCTCAACCCGTTTAGCGCTTGCTACCGAAGTTGGCGAAGGTTGCCATGCAACTGCCTGAGAATTTACTGGCATTAGCTTCCAGGTAATCTGCGCTGTCAGTAATAGCACAATCACTAATCCTAACCAGAATACAGCTGTGCTTAATGGCTTTTGGGGGATTCCCGCAGCCTTAGTTATAATTTTATCTAATACATCCATATTCGGCTTTGACCCTCTAGCAGGTCGCTGTTCTAATTCTGTTAATTTAGGAAATACTGCATCATGCTAACCCAGCCAGCTTATTGCAACAAGCCCATAGCATATGGATTGGCGAAATTGCACCGAATATGCTACATTTGCGCGCCTAAAAAGGCTGTGAGAAACGCCACGATATTGGGCTCTCGCCTGCATTTTACACGTTAAAAATGTCAACGGTGTGAACTCGTACCACTTTTGGGGGTGTTAGATGAGCCAAGCTCCATCTAAAACAGTGACTGTTCGACTCGACAAATGGTTATGGGCGGCGCGTTTTTATAAAACACGCTCATTAGCAAAAGAGATGATCAATGGCGGAAAAGTGCACTATAACGGTCAACGCGCTAAATCCAGCAAACAAGCTGAAGTGGGTGCCAAGATACGTTTACGTCAAGGCCATGATGATAGGGAAATAATTATTGCTCAGTTGTCGGAACACCGACAAGGGGCTGCTGTAGCGCAAACGCTATACGAAGAAACAGCTGAGAGCATTAGCAAAAGAGCGTTTAATGCCGAAGCCAGACGTTTGAATATATTGAACAATCCCGCTCCAGAAAATAAGCCGGATAAAAAACAACGTCGCCAACTTATTCGCTTTAAAGATCTATAACGATAGTTAAAGTACAACAAACGAGATAAAACATGAGCAAAGATATATTACATCGCTACTTATTTGATAATGCCGATGTCCGTGGTGAAATGGTTCAACTTGAAAAAAGTTATCAAGAAATCCTATCAGCACATGAATACCCAAAGGCACTCCAACTGATAATGGGACAGCTTATGGCTGCAACATCATTATTGACTGCCACCATCAAGTTCACTGGCGACATCAGTGTGCAATTGCAAGGTGATGGGCCTGTTTCTGTTGCTGTGATTAATGGCACTAACTTGCAAGCTCTTCGTGGTGTTGCTCGCTGGAATGGTGAGTTTTCTGATGAAGCCTCTTTAAGTGATTTGTTCGGTAAAGGTGTGATGGTGATTACCCTGACGCCTGATGAAGGCGAGCGTTACCAAGGTATTGTGTCATTAGATCACGATAATCTTGCCGCTTGTTTAGAAGAGTACTTTAACCAATCAGAGCAATTGCCAACACGCATTTCATTATTCGCTGATGGTAAGCAAGCTGCGGGTATGTTGCTACAAGTGTTACCCACTCAAACTGAAGAAAACGAAGACTTCAACCACTTATTGGCGCTCACTGAGACCATTAAGCAAGAAGAGCTATTTACGTTAGAGGCTGAAGACATTTTACATCGTCTTTATCATCAAGAAGATGTGCGTCTGTTTGATCCTGTAGACGTTAGCTTTAAATGTACTTGCTCAAGAGAGCGAAGCGCTAAAGCACTCGCTACGATTGAGCAAACTGAAGTGGAAGAAATTCTAGCTGAAGAAGGTAAAATCGAAATGGGCTGTGAATATTGCCCGCAAATGTATACCTTCGACAGCATCGATATTGCTGCAATTTATGCGGGTAACTTAGATGCTGGAAACAGTAGCAACTGATCAAACCTACATAACAACTTTCAAAAAAAAGCGCCTTAGGCGCTTTTTTTATGTAAAAAATCTATCTTAAAACTAAAAAACCAGCTCAAATTACAAAAAAGTTACCAAACTGTTGGTTACCTGTTTTGTTTATTACGTTACAATGGCTTTGCTAAATTAGTTTTAGCATAAGCAAGCGAGAACGTAAGTCATCCCAACTATAAATCGGCAATATAGACCGATAAACGACCTATTTACAACGGAGAAGCACCCGATGACAGATGGAACAAATAGCGTACACTTCAACCTTACTAGCGCTGAGTTAATTGAACTTGCTTTACAACGTAATGAAGGGCAGTTAACCGCCAATGGCGCATTAGTAGCAAAAACAGGCGAACGTACTGGTCGTTCCCCTAATGATCGTTTTATTGTTCAAGAAGCCAATACTCAAGATGAAATTGATTGGGGCTCAGTCAACAAAGGTATTGCTGCAGATACTTTTGATGCACTTTGGGGCCGCGTTGAAGCTTATCTATCTGAGAAAGACATATTCGTATCTGAGCTAGAAGTAGGTGCTGACGATGCGCACTACCTTCCCGTTCGAGTCACCACAGAATATGCATGGCATCAAGTTTTTGCGCGTAACTTATTTATCACTCCAGAGCAGTTTAACCGAGGCGATAAAGACGTTTGGCAAATAATGAATGCGCCTGAATTTGTTTGTGACCCTGCCCGCGATGGCACTCATTCTGATGCGGTTGTGATGATCAATTTTGCCGACAAAAAAGTCCTTCTAGCTGGACTTAAGTATGCCGGCGAAATGAAAAAGTCGATGTTCTCGGTACAAAACTTCTTATTGCCAGCTAAGGGCGTGCTTCCTATGCATTGCTCTGCCAATGTCGGTCATGATGGTGATACCACATTATTCTTTGGTTTATCAGGTACAGGTAAAACTACCTTATCTGCTGATCCAAAACGTTTTCTTATTGGCGATGATGAGCATGGTTGGGCTCCCGGCGGTGTATTCAATATCGAAGGCGGCTGTTATGCAAAATGTATCGACTTAAGCCAGAAGAACGAACCGGTGATTTGGGATGCGATTCGCTTTGGTACGGTACTTGAAAATGTCATGTTAGATGAACAACGAGTGCCTGATTATACGAATACAACATTAACAGAGAATAGCCGCGCAGCTTACCCGTTAGAGCATATTGCTCAGCGTAAAGAAGAAAACCGTGGTGCTGAACCCAACTCAGTGGTGTTTTTAACTTGTGATGTCTCTGGTGTATTACCACCAGTGTCAGTGTTAACTAAAGAGCAAGCGGCTTATCACTTCTTGTCGGGTTACACTGCAAAAGTGGGCTCTACTGAAATGGGCTCAACTTCAGCAATTCAATCAACGTTCTCAACCTGCTTTGGTGCGCCTTTCTTCCCACGCCCTGCTGGTGTGTACGCAGAACTATTAATGAAGCGTATTGAGTCATTTGGTAGTCGTGTTTACCTAGTAAATACTGGTTGGACTGGCGGCCCTCACGGCGTTGGTAAACGTTTTGATATTCCAACCACTCGTGCAATTGTTGATGCAATTGTCAGTGGCGAGCTAAAAGATGTTGAAACTCAGCATATTGATAAACTGAACCTCGCTGTACCTGTAACGGTTTCAGGCGTTGATACTCAATTGCTCAACCCAGTAAATACTTGGGCTGACAAAAATGAGTACGCAAAATACGCCCAGCAATTAGCCGAAGAGTTCACAGCGAACTTTGCTAAATATCAGGTATCGGATGCAATCAAAGCCGCTGGGCCTAATAGCTAGCACACTGATGCTGTAATACGCGTCAATATATGATTGCGCCAACACAAAGCCTCAAGTGACATTGAGGCTTTTTTATTTTATCCCTTTGTTCAAAATTGTTACATTTTAAACAGTAATATTATCAATTACCTCTCGCTAAGCCCTTGTCTCTCTTCCTATTTGATTTAATATAAAACGACATTCTATTTGCTCACACATAGGGATATCTATGCGCCGCGCCATACTTGCCAGTTTAATGATCAATTCGCTATTTTCTTTTTCTAGTATGGCCGAAACCTCAGAGCAAGCCTTAACAGAATTACACAGTTTAGCTTCCCACCCATTTATCAATGATGAGATTTTACCACCTATTCAATCGTGGCAAGGCCAAAGTGAAGCGCTCATTTTAGATGCCTCATCACCTTGGTCAACGCCATTTGAGCAAAATGGTTTAGCACATAGTCCTGATTACGAAGCCACCCATCAATGGCTAAATAAACTTGTTGATAGTAGTGATTTGTTATCACAAGTCTCGATTGGTAAAAGCCCTCAAGGTCGTGATATTTGGATGGTCGTGGCATCAGAATCAGGAGCAGCAACACCGGAGGCACTCTCAGAAAGCAATAAGCCCACCATTTTAGTCCAAGCTGGTATTCACTCTGGTGAAATTGACGGAAAAGATGCGGGGATGATGCTGTTACGAGATATGACTCAAGGCGATAAGCAAGCTTTGCTTGATAGAGTGAACCTGTTATTTGTTCCAATTTTGAGCGTCGACGCCCATGAGCGAAGTGATGAGTACAACCGTGTAAACCAGCGTGGCCCTGTCGATATGGGTTGGCGCACCAATGCTAGAAACCTAAATTTAAACCGTGATTACGCCAAACTAGATACGCTAGAATTACAGCATATGATCCGTGCCATCAATGTGTGGCAACCTGACTTATATATTGATGTTCATGTCACTGACGGTATTGATTATCAGTACGATGTCACCTTTGGCTATAACGTAAAACAAGGCTACAGCCCTGCAAGCTATGAATGGTTAGAAAAATATTACCGCCCAGAAGTTGAATCTGCACTGACAGATAATGGCCATGTCCCTGGGCCTTTAGTGTTCGCGTTAGACAATACTGACTTGTCAAAAGGCTTATCTTATTGGAATCCAAGTCCTCGATTTTCAAATGGTTATGGCGATGCGCGCCACTTACCCACCATTTTAATTGAAAACCACAGCTTAAAACCTTTTAAACAAAGAGTATTAGGCACATACGTCATGTTAGAGCAAACCCTTAAAACGGTGGCAAAGCATGGCACAAAATTAAAAGCGGCAATTTATGAAGATAAGTACCAACGCCGACAACAGATCCCATTAACCTGGAATACAGTTGAGCAGCCAGGTTGGGATTTCAAAGGTATAGGTTATTCGCTTGAAACCAGTGAAATTAGTGGCACTGAGGTAGTGCGCTGGAATGGGCAACCTAAGCTTTACCCTAACTTACCAGTCATGGGTAATACCGAAGCGAATGTTATGACTCAACGCCCTAAATACTATTATGTACCTGCCCAGTGGCACCAAGTGATTGAGCGCCTATCGATTCATGGCGTCAGAATGACGCCACTGACTGAAGCTAAAACGCTCAAACTAAGCCAGTATCAATTTGCAGAGCCGACATTTAATCAAAAAGATTATGAAGGCAGACAACGCGTCAAAGCCACCAGCAACAAAGTGAATATTGAAACAACATTACCTATTGGCACGATTCAAATTGCAACCAATCAACCATTAGGTGATTTAGCAATTTTATTACTTGAACCACAATCTGCCGATTCGTTTTTCCAATGGGGCTTTTTCAATAGCATCTTCACTCGGACTGAGTACATCGAAGATTATGCTGTAGAGCCACTCGCAGCAAAAATGTTAGCAGAAGATGAAGCCTTAGCGGCAGAGTTTAAAACAGCATTAGAAGATGAAAGCTTTGCTAATGATTCAAAAGCAAGACTGCGCTGGTTTTATGAAAGAAGCCCTTATTACGATAATCAATATATGAAATACCCTGTGCTACGTTCACGATAATTAACTAAACAAGACCAAATGACTAAAAAGCCACCTGAAGATAATCTTTAAGGTGGCTTTTTATTGGCTTTAGCTTCACAGGTTAATTAATCCGTTTGATAATCTGCGATCAAGGCGAGTTTTTTAGCCCGAGTGAGCTTTTTAACCGCTAACTCACGTTTTGTCGCTAAGCTTCTGTCTGCGACACTTTCTTGATAGACCAGAGTTAATGGCCCTTTGCCTTTAAGGTATTTGGCTCCTTTTGTGCCACCAGCCTGATGTTCAGCAAAACGTCTTTTAACATCTGTGGTAATGCCTGTATATAAATGGCCGTTATAGCATTTCACCATATAAAGAAACCAGTCGTTCTTTTTCGATACAGGCTTGATGACAGGAACCTCTGCGGAAACCTTTCCGGAAATAATGGCATTATTAATTATTGCGCCACTTTTACTGGTCATAGATATAAAAACCTTCGGTCTGATCATAGTTATCTGCCGCTATCATGGCATAATGCGGTATCAAAAATGAATCTTATTATCTAAGCCAGCCTTAGATAAACCACAACATGGCAAATGTCATGCGAGGAGCTACGATGTCAACAAAATCTGATTCCTGTGCACAGCCTGGTTTAATGCACCCAACTGACGCCATTAATGCTTTACTTGATCAAGTGAGTGTTATTGAACAAAGCGAAATGGTTAGCTTAAATGAGGCTGTTGGCCGTATTTTATCTGAAGATTTGGCATCTTGTATCGACCTCCCTCCTTTCGATAACTCATCAATGGACGGTTACGCCTTTAAGTTCGATGAACTGACAGGTGAAACAGCAACCACGTTAACCTTGGTCGGAACCTCATTTGCAGGACACCCTTACAAAGGCAAGATCCCAGCCAACAGCTGTATTCGGATTATGACTGGTGCGCCAGTTCCTGCAGGTTATGACACGGTACAGATGCAGGAGAAAACCTCTGCTGACGGTGACAAGATCACCATTGAACACCCAAATGCCAAAGGCAATAGCATTCGCTACTGTGGTGAAGAACTTACCGCTGGCACCAATGTACTCAAAAGTGGCACTCAAATTCGCGCGGCAGAAATGGGCGTATTAGCTACAATCGGCATCAGCCAAATAAGAGTAAAAGCCCGTCTTAAAGTCGCTTTCTTTTCAACAGGAGATGAACTGCGACCAGTAGGAAGCGAGCTTGCTCCTGGGCAGATTTACGATTCTAATCGCTACTCGATTAAAGGCCTACTCACCCAAGCTAATGTTGAATGGATTGATTTAGGCGTTATCGAAGATGACAAAGAAGCGATTCGCGGTGCGTTTAGAGAGGCAGCGAAAAAAGCGGATATGGTGCTGACCTCTGGCGGCGTTTCTGTTGGTGATGCTGATTACACTAAGCAAATTCTCTCTGAGGAAGGTGAAATTACCTTCTGGCGCTTAGCGATTAAACCCGGTAAGCCATTTGCGTTCGGTAAATTAGGCAAGGCCGTTTTTTGCGGCTTACCAGGTAACCCTGTTTCATCAATGGTCACCTTCTACAAACTTGTTTGGCCAATCGTCAATAAGATGCAAGGCTTAACGGTGAAAGAGCCATTAATCGTTAAAGCGACCCTAACGAGTGCCATTCGCAAACAACCAGGCCGAGCAGAATATCAACGCGGTATTTTGAGCCGTGATGACAACGGTGAACTCGTCGTATCAACCACTGGCGGTCAAGGCTCAGGCATGCTTACCTCGATGAGTTTAGCTAACTGCTTTATTAACTTAGAGCAAGAACAAGGCGATATTGCCTCTGGCGCTCAAGTTAATGTTGAACCATTCAACAGCGTATTGTGTTAATTGCTAAGGAAGTTTAATGAGTGATTTATCCCTAAACGCAGCTGATGATTTGGACATTTTGTCAGACAATGAAATGCTGCGTTATAGCCGCCAAATATCCATTAAAGCTATGGATATTGAAGGCCAAGAAAAACTCAAGCAAGCAAAAGTATTAGTGATTGGCGCAGGTGGCCTAGGTTGTACTGTAACCCAATATTTAGCTGTGGCCGGTGTGGGTGAAATGACCCTTGTTGATTTTGATACGGTTGAATTATCTAATTTACAGCGCCAAGTATTGCACTACGATGAAAATATTGGTCAAGCCAAAGTGGACTCTGCCAAGCAGACATTGGCGCAATTAAACCCATTAATTACCATCAATACTATCAACGAATTTCTTGATGAAGCGCGTATTGAACACTTGGTATCTGAGCATATGTTAGTACTAGACTGCACTGATAATGTTCAAGTCAGAGAACAACTTAACCAAAGCTGTTATAAGCATAAAATCAGCTTTATCTCAGCTGCTGCAATACGTATGGAAGGCACGGTAACTGTATTCGATTATCAGTCATCTTCACCTTGCTACCATTGCTACAGCAGCTTGTTTGGCGAACAACAATTAACCTGTGTCGAGTCCGGTATCTTGGCGCCAGTTGTTGGTTTAGTAGGTTGTATTCAGGCGACTGAAGCCATTAAGGCCATCAGCCAAATGGGCCAAGGCTTAAATGGTCGTATTTTAATGATAGATGCGATGACGATGGAGTTTCGTGAAATGAAACTACCGAAGCAAGCTAACTGCTCTGTGTGCTCGGCACCTGTATAAGGTTCTTAATCAGCAAGCATTAACAATCAAAGTTTTACTAAAAGTCACAATCTTGGCTATAGTTGATAAAAGAAAACGGCTTAATTATCAGCTCTTTTATAACGCTCATTCATAGAAATCTGTCATAGGGATCTACTATGTTCGAACAATTAACTATAGCCAATATTGCATACTGCACTAACAAGTTAGCCCGCATTTATCTGTGGTACCCGTTTACTGCGTTATTTGCTCGAACACCCACTCGTAAGCTCAGTAATTGTAAGCTGTTATCATACGTCGTAATACTCTGTGGTTTAAGCGCCTGTTCAGGCGATGAAATCAAGCCGCTACACATGAGTAACCCTGCAGCTGATTATTGCGTAGATAAAGATGGCACCTTAGAAACCATTAAGCACATTAATGGCGATGTGTCGCTTTGCACTCTGCCTGATGGTGAAGTGATTGAGCAGTGGGAGTTATTTAGGCGTGATCATCAACAAAGCTAATAGCTTGATACCACCTTGCCGATGTTAAGTGATATCAATTAACCGACTTACTCTGCTGTAACTTCTTGATTGTCGTCGCTCGATACAGCCAATTGACTCGCCTCTTGTTGCTCAGTCTGTTGTACTAATTCTCGCTCAGCTTTAGAAACATACTTAGGTTTATTACTACCTGCTTTTTTCGCATTGGCTTTTTTCGCTTTCCCTTTGAGCGTTTGGTTAATCTTTTTACGTCTATTCATACTAATTTCACCTTAAACTCTCTGAAACAACAGCTTTGCTATAAAGCACATATTCGATACAAGCGATATAAATCGGAGTGCGATTCTACAACCCTAAATACAAAAATACCAATTCCAAATATTATCAGAATTGGCATTCTCATCGTTCAATATACCCAGCAGGTTAATCTTGTATCACCACCCAAATGGCATGGATCAAGCCAGGAACAAAGAACAGTAAACAGAGAATAATATTAATCAGTAAATCTTTTCCCATGCCTTTTTTCAAAAACACAGCCACCGGCGGTAGTAAAATTGCAATGACAATTAGCAGCAGTTTATTTGTATCCATAATTATTTCTTTCCCTTTAAAATTGTAAAAATTAATCAACCAAAATGTTCATAATTGCAACAATTTGTGAAACAGATCAAATATTATTATGATATTCAACACAATCAACTTATCCTCAATTTTTAATCATTTAGTGCAGGTTCAATGATAGAAACTAGTAGCAGCCTCATTCTAATTCAAGTGATTTGTATCTTGTGTTTCGCAGGAACAATCGCATGGACTGTCATGGTTATTCCTATGCGAGTCGCACCCAGTGCTAGCTGGCGTTTTGCGTTAGCCAACTTCTGCGTGTTACTAGGCATGTTGCTTTATACTCAACGTACCCATGAACCAAGTTACCTGCATTGGCTAGTAGCTGACAATATTATATTAGTAGGTTTTTGCTTTTTACGCTGGGGCGCGCAGCGACTTTATCATTTAAAATCTAGCCACCAATTTGATATTACATTAGTTCTTGTTTCCATCGGCAGCATGTTACTCGCCAAACCACAAAACAGTAGCTCGGCATATTTAATGATTATTTTATCTTTAGCTGCCGCTATTTGTTTCTTTATGCTAGCAAAAGATCATTATGTCGCCTTTAAGAAGAATTTTACTGCTTTCGCCACTTACTGGTTAGTTATTCCGATTTTAATCATTGGCATTATGTTCTTATCCAGGGCATGTATTTTGATACTTTATCCCGAAAAGGTCGCTACCTACGCGGCGTTTAACACTGAGGAATCAGTGCCTATTTTATGGGTCTATATCGTATTAATTTTATTAGTTAATATCCTCATCATAGGAAACACCATTAATCGTCTTGTGGTGAAAATAATGACCCTAGCGAATAAAGATACATTAACTGGGCTTTGGAATCGAAATGCACTACAAAGCAAGTTAGCCCTAGAACATGCTCGATGGCTACGCGACAAGGTCAGCTACAGTGTGATTTTGATTGATTTAGACCATTTTAAACAAATCAACGATGTCCATGGCCACACTGCAGGCGATGAGGTGCTTAAAGTTGCTGCTAAGCAACTGAATAGTATCACTCGAGAAATAGACTATTTATGCCGTTATGGTGGTGAAGAGTTTGTGCTCATCTTACCGCTGACGTCGGAGCAAAAAGCTCTTTGTGTGGCGAATAAACTACAACTGGCCTTAGCGAAAGTGAACTTTGAGTGGCAAGGAACACCCATTGCCATTGAAGCCAGTATTGGTTTCTCGACGATTAATGAGAGCTTACCTGCTGAAGCGTTACTTCAATTAGCAGATAAAGCCATGTATGAAGCTAAAGCCAGTGGCCGTAACTGCATTAAAAGTGCCAATCCAACCCTAAACGACAAGTTCTAAATAAAAGAGAATGACCTACGCTTAAGTATGCTTGGGCCAAGCAAGCATTTCTGGCGCTTGCCAATCTTGTTGTAAAATGTCGGTGACTGATGGTGCTTGAAACACATCCCCTATCTCAGGAAGTTGTATAAACTGATATCGTTTATCTTGATACTCAAAGTCCAATGCCATGGCATGCAAGTAACAACGGTCTGCCACTTCGCCTCCATATAGTTCATCCCCCAAGATAGGTACACCGATACTGCTTAACGCGACACGTAATTGGTGAGTTTTCCCACTTAATGGTTTGAGTAAATATAATCTTAAGCCATCACCAATAGATTGAGAGAAAAACTGGGTTATTGCAGGATTGGTCTTAGTGCGCAGCAGTTTATACATGCTGCGTCGAGATTTGGCCATGTCGCCTATAATCCCACCTTGCTTCTTTTTAGGCTTTCCTTTGGCAATAGCCAGATAAAACTTTTGAATTTTATGCTCACTGAACAATTCAGTAAACTCTGCCGCTGCCTGTGGGGTTTTAGCTAATATAAGTAACCCAGAAGTCGGGGTATCTAAACGGTGTACCGCAAACAGCTTAATACCTAAATCTGCTTCAACTTGCGCAACAACACCTGCAGTGCCATCTTGGCTATGAAAATGAACCTTAGGAGACTTATTGATAACAATAAAGTCTGGGTGTTGTTCTAAAATTTGATACATAGTCTCGATTCTAATGAGAGTACTGAAATACAAGCTCTGAACTAAAAGTTCTGAAATAAGAGTACTAATTATAAGCGTGCTAAACATCACTGGTACAAGCCTGATATATCGACTTTATACCAATGATTAACATGAGCTAGGAATATACCTAAACAGGACTAGAATCGAATGTCGACAATCAGCCCTGGATGATTATCCTTAAGCTCAATTTTAGCATGATGACGGGATAAAATCGCTTTCACCATTGATAAGCCCAACCCCGTGCCTTTGTGATGTCGGCTAGGGTCTAATCGCACTAAACGATCAAATACCCTTTCTTTATCTTCATCACTAATACCTGGGCCATTATCAATAATTTGGATCTTTCTGCCTTTTTGCACTATCTCAATGGTGGCATCTTCAGGGGCATATTTAATCGCATTATCAACTAAGTTAAATAAGGCTTGGAACAATAGGTATTTATCGCCAGAGATTGTCACATCTTTGTCTGCTGACAAAGTCAAAGTTTGTTGTTTCGACTCAGCAACCACTTCAGCCATTTCAAATAAGTCTTCACATAAAAGTTGTAGACTCACAGGCTGCATATCTAAGGTTTGCTGACCTTCTTCTATTCGAGTGAGAGATAACATGGCATCAAAAGTCGCTAAACAATGGTCCAGTTCTTCTAGCAACATGGCGGTCAATTCTGGCACATGCTCTGTCGGTTTACTGGGTAATTGCTCAATACCAATGCGTAAGTGAGACAAAGGCGTTCTTAAGTCATGGGCAATATTATCTGTCACCCCACGAACAGACATTAAGTTATGTTCTAAGGTATCAAGTACCCGATTAAACTGACCAGCAAGCATATCAAATTCGTCTTGATTATGACTCACTGGCAAACGGGTGTTGTACTCACCTTGCTCAATCTTTTTACACAGTAAATTGTATTGTACCAAGCGTCTTAAAATCGCTTTAGAGAACACAAAACCAACCGCTAAGGTAATCCCTAACGTGAATGCCACCGCCCAAAATGCAGCATTAATGAATTTATCAATTAATGCAGCTAAATTATCAGTACGAGTCGCTATAAGCACCGGCCCATAATGGGTCATCACAATGCCACCGGTGAGAATATGAAGCTTATCTGGGCCACCGGTTAAAATAGGAAATTCACGGGTTTTTGGCAATAAAGGCATGTTGTCAGGCACAAAACTCAGTGCCCCAACCATGTCAACGCTGTTTCGCCAAGCAATCAAGGCTGTTTTCGGGTCTGCTGCGCGAATTTGCGCAGCAAAACTGCGGCGATCAACCGTTAATGCCAATTGCTGATAACGCTGCATTTCAGTGGCAAGATGTTGCTCAACCTGATTTTCTTGCTCAATAACGAGTTGACGGTATAAACCAAATACCAACATCACAATCAACAAGGTAACCAAGGTCGAGAAAATTAGCGTTATCCGCCAAGCACTGCTTTGGTAGGGTTTAATTCCCTTTGCAAAGGCGATATCCAGCCCCTCGAACAGTTTCAATGATCTCTGGGTGGCCTAGCTCTTCAAATTTACGACGCAGTTTTGCAATATGCACATCAATCACATTGGTGCGCGGGTCAAAGTGATAATCCCAGACTGCTTCAAACAATAATGTACGGCTAATGACTTGATTTGGATGCTCCATTAGATATTTCAGCAATTGAAACTCTTTAGGCTGTAGCATTAATTCATGCTCATCTAATGTTACTTTGCGGGTCAGTAATTCCATTTTTAAATTGCCGACTTCAAGGTCGGTATTTGCCGCAGCTGGCGCATTACGTTGAATCAGCTTTTCTGCGCGCACTTGCAACTCAGCAAAGGCAAATGGCTTGGTCATGTAATCATCGCCACCAGCACGTAATCCTTTCACTCGCTCGTCGACATGACTCAGCGCAGAAAGGATTAACACAGGTGTTTGGTTACCATTATTGCGCAGTGCAGTCAGCAAGGTTAGACCGTCTAACTGAGGTAACATACGATCTAAAATGATAATGTCATATTGATTATGCTTTGCTTGGTGTAAGCCATCATGGCCATTGGTCGCAGTATCAACTTGATATTGCTGTGCGGTAAAACCTTCAGCAACGTATTGTAGTGTGGTTGCATCGTCTTCAACGATTAATACTCGCATAGTGCTATTCCTTAGTTCTACAGCGTTTGACTGTAAAGGTGCTAATTGCCAAGTCATATTAGTCCCACTGCAGTAATGGCAGCGGACGTAATTCTTCAATATCAAAAGCAATCGTATGTTTGCTTGAAACATTGAGTAATTTTAATTCTAGATAGCTGATGGCTAAGTCATGGTCTAACTCAGCTTCGATTAAATATCCCGTTTGACCTTTTTGCGCCATTGTGACGAGCTCAGTAAAAGTCATTTTTTGCTTGATGAGTACTCGTGCGGCTTTAACTTGGTCTAAATCATCGGCTTCAAAAGCGGATAATTTTTTGGTGATTAAGCTGCCGTCACTTGCATCAAATGAGAATTCGGTAATTTCACTGTCATCTAGATTGAGTAAATCTATTTCATAAATGAGTTGACCATTTTCAACATCCATATCGAACGATGAAACGACACCGCTATATTCAGTTTCAATTTGTTCAACCACGACAAGTGGTTGGACGTATTCACCCTCTGAGAGCAAGGTATGCATAGTCGGGGTAGCCATTACCATTGATGGAAATACGACTAACAACGACAGAACGATACGGAACATGAAAGCCTCATAATGAGAATTGGAGTAGTGTTACTTTACCTAAGCCCAGCAAAAGACCCAAGCATTGTAAGATTAATAATTGATCATGATTCTAGAATATGGACTTGCTCAGATTTCAGTGCAATCGTTGTTGCCAATCCGGTTCTTAATGAGAGTTTTTCAGCCAAATGCGAAGGTATATCCATATTGAACACCTCATCCACATCTGCCATTCGCGCTTTCACACGCACAGACTCACCCATGACTAGCATTGACTCGATAACAATATCGAGTTTATTGATACTACGACACAAACGGCCACTGGAAATCGCATTAAATCGAATGCCTTGGTTTGGGATCACCCAACGCACTTGCTGACCAATTGCCAATTCAGGAGCACTGTCACTGGCAATGATTTGCTCGCCCATTTTAAGCCATGTGATGTTTGCCTCTGCATCTCGGCCACTGACCTCGGCATTGAAAATGTTTCTAAGGCCCATCTGCCTAGCCACGGTTTCATTACGAGGATGAGACAATACCTCAAAAGGTTCGCCCTGCTGCAGCATGTTACCTTGGCTGATTAGGATCATTTTATCGGCCAATAACAAGGCTTCGTTCATATCATGGGTCACCATGATCACAGGAATTGATAACTGTGATTTTAATCTGGCTAACTCAATGTATAAACGTTCACGGGTTTCTCTATCCACCGCAGAAAACGGTTCATCGAGCAATAATACCGAAGGCTCTCGTGCTAATGCCCTTGCTAAAGCCACACGTTGACGCTGACCACCAGATAACTGTGCAGGTAACCTAGCAGGTAGCCCATGCAAGTTAACTCGCTCAAGCCAGTCTAGAGCCCTTGCTTTACGTTCACTTTTAGGAATGTGGTCCAAGCCAGAAATCACATTTTCTAGCGCGGTAAGATGCGGAAATAAACCAAAGTGTTGTGGGACATAACCAATGTGACGTTGTTGAGGGGATAACTTAATCCGCATCTCGTCATCAAACCATTGCTGCTCGCCACACTGAATCCGGCCTTTCTCAGGTACACTTAAGCCTGCAATCATGCGTAACAAAGTGGTTTTACCGCCACCAGAAGGTCCAACAACCGCCAGGACTTCGCCCGCTTTACAGCTAAAGTTAGCAATTAATGGGATGGGTGATACTTGCTCAATTTGGCAGTGTAAATGAGTCTCTAAATCAACGTTGCGGGTTGGCATGCTGCCCCCCTAAGCGTCTTGATAAACTTGTCGTTATTGCCAATACACTCACAGCAAATACCAAGAGTACTAACGACATCGTACCCGCCGCTTCAAAGTCAAACGCTTGCACACTGTCATAAATAGCAATCGAGATGGTTTTAGTTTCGCCAGCAATATTACCACCCAGCATTAACACCACGCCAAACTCACCTAAAACATGTGAAAAACACAACACCACAGCGGTCAATATTCCAGGCCATATCATAGGTAGTTCAATTTTAATGAAAATACGCCACCAGCTCATGCCACAACACGCTGCTGCATCAGGAATATCATGGGGTATGGTTTCAAAGGCGCGCTGAATCGGCTGCACAGCAAAAGGGATATTAACCAGAATAGAGGCAATCACTAAGCCTGAAAAATTAAACACTAACTGGGCGCCAGTAAATTGCTCGACCCATTGTCCAATAAGACTTTGACTACCTAAACCGACAAGCAAGTAATAACCAATCACCGTCGGTGGCAACACCAATGGCACCATAATCAGTGCTTCTACCCACGATTTACCACGAAATTGTTTGTACGCCAGAAAGCGACCGACAAAAATGGCCATTGGGATCAGAATTAATACGGTTACAGAACTTAATTTTGCAGATAACCACAACGACTGCCAATCCATAAATTACTGCTCCGCTACTTGCTGTCTTGGTCTTGGTGCACGAAGTTTAGGCTGGTGTAAATGATGTTTATCGCTGACGTTGGCTGGAAAGCCAAAACCATAATTCTCTAGAACTTGCTGAGCAGCTGTTGACTGCATGTACTGATAAAACTGTTTAGTGGTATCCCCCGCTCGCGGAGTCAGCACCATACGTTGATTAATGGGTTGATATAATGACTGGGGGATCTCTATGTAGCGGCCCATTTTGGTAAACTGCGGTGCTGATGCTAGCGACAATGCCACGATGCCACCTTGTGCTGAACCACTTAAAGCAAACTGAGCGGCTTGGGAAACATTCTCGCCCATAATGATCTTAGGTTGCAGCGCAGACCATAAATCTTTGCTCTCAAGTAACGCTTGAGCGCGCTCACCATATGGAGCATGAGCGGGATTAGCAATAACAAAACGCTTTATCTCGCCTTGGGAGACTGCCTGACTCAGACCTGTTAATTGGGGGTCTAATGCTAATTTGGAATTATTTGGCGCCACTAGGGCTAACTTACCAATGGCGTAGATATCACCATCTGAATCAGTTTTACCTGCCTTATGTAGCTGCTGTACATAAAACTCATCGGCGCTTAATAGCATTTCAAACGGTGCACCATGCTGGATCTGAGCGACAAAATTGCCAGAAGACCCATATGAAACGCGTAACGCTAAGCCCGTTTCAGCAGTAAAGTTTGCCACAATTTCATCTAAGGCAAACTTAACATTAGCCGCAGCTGCAATGGCTGGCGGTTTAGCCGCCAATGCAGAAAGCGAAAACAAAGAAGAAAGTCCTAACAAACTCGCAAGTAAAAGACTTTGAACCTTTAATACAACTCGACGGCTAAATGTCATTGGTAAGCATCCTTTGCTATTTGGTTTCGTTCCACATTGACGCAGCCTGTTCATCTGAATCACGTGCTTCGACCCAGTTATTGCCTTCTTCGCCAGCTTCAAGTTTCCAAAAAGGTGCTTTGGTTTTTAAGAAATCGATAAGGAATTCACACGCTGCAAATGCCGCTTTGCGATGCATGCTAGTAACGCCGATAAATACGATTTGTTCGCCCAGTTCCATGCGGCCAACACGATGAATAATCGTGACATAATTTAATGGCCAGCGTTCATAAGCTTGTTCAGCTAATTGCACTAATACAGCTTCTGTCATTCCTGGGTAATGTTCTAAAGTAAGATCAGTAACAGCGCTGCCATCATTGAAATCACGTACTTTCCCTGCAAATGTTACTACTGCGCCATCACTGTTATCATTTGCAATCGCATTGTATTCATCAGCAACATTGAAGTCAGCGGTTTGCACGCGCACAACTTGCCTAGGATTTTTTTCAGAACTAACGGTCATATTAACCACCTGTTACTGGTGGGAAAAAGGCAACTTCATCACCATCAACAACAGCCGCATCCCATGCACTCATCGTTTGATTAACCGCTACCAGTAATTTGTCTGATGACAATACTTTTGCCCACTTATCATCTTTAGCGGCTAATGCTTCACGTAGCTGCTCAGTATTAGTAATACCTTCAGCGGCAACTTCAACTTTAGCCGTACCGAGTAACTCTCTAACTTGTGCAAAAAATAGAACTTGGATCATGTCGATGTCTCGTATTGATTGGGTCTAACAAATAACGTTTTACTGATTGTCAGCGATTCTTGCTACCAACAATCGCACCAAACTGATTAATCTTCAGCTTGAAAATGACCTGACTTGCCGCCACGTTTTTCGAGTAAACGTACTTGGGAGATAATCATGTCTTTTTGAACCGCTTTACACATGTCATAAATGGTAAGTGCTGCTGTTGAAGCGGCAGTTAATGCTTCCATTTCCACGCCAGTTTTGCCAGAAAGTTTACACAAGCTGGTAATTCGAACACGGTTAAACTCAGGCTGAGCTTCTAGATCCACTTCAACTTTAGTCAACATTAATGGGTGACATAAAGGAATTAAATCAGAGGTTTTTTTCGCAGCTTGAATGCCTGCAATACGCGCCGTAGCGAACACATCACCTTTGTGATGACTGCCGCTCATGATCATCTCAAGCGTACTTGGCGCCATTTCGATGAATGCTTCAGCGCGTGCTTCACGTTCGGTGATATTTTTTTCAGTCACATCGACCATGTGAGCGTTGCCATCGGCATTAATATGGGTAAAACAATTGCTCATGCTAACTTGCCTTATTAGATCTTAATTTCAGTATGGAAAAGGAATACTGTTTAACAGCGACGCTGCAACACCTTAGCCACCTAACATCGCTCTATATTAACCACCAATAGAGGCTAAATGTTTGGTCACACCTGTGATCCCTTGATGTAAGTAATGAGTTTCTTCTTTCTGTGCTAATTGACTGTGCAGACGTTCAATTAATTCCGCTCGCTGAGATTCATGTTGTAATAAGTCACGTAAATCGAGACCATTTTCAGTAAACAGACATAAATGCAGTTTGCCTTTAGCTGATACACGCAAACGGTTACAGCTGGCACAAAAGTTTTTAGCGTAAGGCATAATCAAGCCAATACGGCCTTGGTAATCTGGGTGACTAAAGTTTTGCGCAGGGCCATCATCAACACTCGGCAGATCATATAACCAACCTTCTGATTCAAGCTTTAGCTTGATATCAAGACCCGCTAAATGATGGGCGTTAAAGTAATCATGGCCTAAACCCGTTTCCATCAACTCGATAAAGCGCAAATCTATCGGTGTGTTTTTAATCCAGTGTAAGAAACGTGGCAAATCTTTGTCATTTAAGCCTTTAAGCAGTACCGCATTTATTTTAATCCGCTCAAAGCCCGCCTCAAGTGCAGCATCAATACCGCGCATCACTTGATCAAACTTGTTTTCGCCTGTGATTTGGTAGAACATTTTCGGATCTAAGCTATCAACCGAAACATTTATTCGGCGCAAACCCGCGTCGTACCATTCTTTAGCGTGCTTTTCGAGGCGATAACCATTGGTTGTTGTGGCAACGGTATTAATGTTGTCATTATCAGCAACGACGCGAATGATATCGGTGAAATCTTTTCTAAGGGTCGGCTCACCACCGGTAATGCGGATTTTTTGAGTACCTACCTCACCAAAAGCCGCCACTAAATTTTCAATTTCATTTAGCGCGAGGAACTTTGGCTTGCCATCAGGTCTGTAACCGTCAGGTAGGCAATAGGTACATTTGAAATTACAAACGTCAGTGACTGACATCCGCAGATAGTGAAATCTTCGACCAAAACTGTCTTGTAGTTGGGACATGTTAACCTTTCCAAGTGTGGGAGGTAAGCGCATTTCTTTACTCACCCCGGTGGCATTATTACCACGGCTAAATACCCGTATCTGTGGACGTAGGATATAAAGCTCGGAGAACCGTCAACCTTGATTATAGGCCTAAATTCGCTCTAATCAGTACCTTTTTATGACATTTTGTCCCGGTTTGTACAAAATCTGTAAAGAATTGCGAGCTAGCTCACGAGCTCAAAATCGCACTTGCTACTGTGACCTAGCTCATTTTTGAGGTAAGGTGAGTAAAACAAAAAAATAACAACAAACCCGCCATAAACCGGGGAATGAAGATCAAAGGTGAGATGATGGAACGCGAATCTATGGAATTCGATGTAGTAATTGTCGGTGCAGGACCTGCCGGACTCGCTACTGCATGTCGATTAATGCAAATATCACAAGACGCAGACAAAGAAATGACTGTCTGTGTTGTTGAAAAAGGCTCTGAGGTTGGAGCGCACATATTATCTGGTGCGGTTTTTGAGCCTAAAGTATTGGATGAATTGTTCTCCGATTGGCGTGATTCCGATATCCCACTGAATACTAAAGTGACTCACGATGAGATTTACCTGCTAAGTTCAGACTCAAAATCTCAATTAATGTCGAACAGTTTAGTGCCTAAAACCATGCATAACGATGGTAACTACATTATTAGTGTCGGTAACCTAACACGCTGGTTAGCAGAAAAAGCTGAAGGTTTAGGTGTTGAAATCTTCCCAGGTTTTGCTGCAAGTGAAGTGCTGTTTAATCAAGATAACAGTGTGAAAGGTATATTAATTGGTGACATGGGTGTTGGCGCTAATGGCGAAGAAAAAGACAGCTATATGCCAGGTATGGAGTTACATGCCAAATACACTGTATTTTCTGAGGGTTGTCGCGGCCATCTGGGCAAGGAACTGATCGCTAAGTATCATCTCGATAATGGTAAAACACCACAGCATTACGGCCTTGGCTTTAAAGAAATTTGGAAAATTCCAGCAGAACAACATCAAGAAGGTAAAGTGGTTCACACCGGTGGCTGGCCGCTAAATCAAGGGACTTCTGGTGGTGGCTTCCTTTATCACATGGAAGATAACCAAGTCGCTGTCGGCTTGATTATTGATTTGAATTATAAAAACCCACATGTCAGCCCGTTCGATGAATTTCAACGTTATAAGCAACATCCGGTTATTGCGCAAACATTAACTGGTGGTGAGCGCTTAACCTACGGCGCTCGCGCTATCGCTAAAGGTGGATTGAATTCATTACCTAAAATGAGCTTCCCTGGTGGATTGCTTATTGGTTGTGATGCCGGGACATTGAACTTCGCCAAAATCAAAGGCACACATACAGCTATGAAGAGCGGTATTGTGGCAGCTCAAACCTTAGGCGAAGCACTCATAGCAGGTGTTGAAGCTGGTAAAGATTTAGACTGTTTCCAAACTCGTATTGAGCAAAGCTGGTTACATGAAGAGCTATTTCAATCGCGCAACTTTGGCCCTGCATTACATAAGTTCGGTACCTACTTAGGCGGCGCTTTTAACTTTATTGACCAAAATTGGTTTGGCGGGAAGTTCCCGATAACGCTTCGCGATGAAACCCCTGATCATGCTGATATGGGACTGGCTAAAGACTTCACCCCGATTGAGTACCCTAAGCCTGATGGTAAGTTAAGTTTTGATAAATTATCATCGGTTTATCTATCGAATACCTTCCATGAAGAAGATCAGAAGTGTCACCTGCAACTCAAGGACGCGTCTATCCCCATTGCTGTTAACTTAATTAAATACAATGAACCCGCGCAGCGTTATTGCCCTGCGGGAGTTTATGAAGTGGTCGCTGAAGGCGCTGAGAATAAGTTTGTGATTAATGCGCAAAACTGTATTCATTGCAAAACTTGTGACATTAAAGATCCAAGCCAAAATATTACTTGGGTAACACCTGAAGGTGGTGGCGGACCTAACTACCCGAATATGTAGTTAACCAATTAACTCATCATAAAACGCACTGACTAAAGTGCGTTTTTTATTGCCTTAATACATCACACAGACAAATCAGCTTCAAAATCCCATATAAACTATTCATTTATTCTAGCCGATGCCGATATTAGACATATTGAACTATACAGGTTGTCCCGAATGAATCAGTTAAAACACCTCTCCATTAAACAAAAAATCTTATTTTCGATGATATTTGGTGTCGTCTTTTCAACCATGCTTGTCGGAGTATTCAGTCAACGTAGTGCTAAAAATGTAATTGAACAGCGAATGCTAGACTCCGAGCTACCTAGCTTATTAATGCAAATTCGCCATAAATTAGAACTTGATATCAACAACTTACTAAATGCTGCTGAGCAACTTGCAAACAGTCGCATGTTACTCGAATGGGTTGAACAGGGACGCCCAAGCGATACTGAAGCCAATGTTGTTGCACAATTAGGCGATTTACAAGATCAGTATCAACTTGCACAAGCATCCTTTGCTGACAAAGAAACAGCAGCCTATTACACACAAGATGGCTTTTTACGCGTTTTAAACCCACAGCAAGATAGTTGGTTTTTTGATTATGTTAATAGCGGGCAAGAGCGAATGCTCAATGTATTTACTGAAACGAATGGTGAAGTAAAACTCTTTATTAATTATCAACAACCAAATGGCCGAGGCTTGGTTGGGTTAGCAAAGTCACTGGATGATATGGTACGACAGCTCGGTTCCTTCAAAATCGAAGACAGTGGTTTCGTTTACTTGGTTGATGCTAATGGCAGTGTAAAACTCCATCCTGATCCTAACCAGATAGGTAAAGCGAGTTTGAGTGGCTTCTATTCAGGAAATAATACTCAATCTTTACTGGCGCAGAATGACTTTAACCTTATGCGCATTGACGTAAATGGCCAGAGCACTATTATTGCCAGTAGCTATATTCCGGCCATGAACTGGTATTTGATTGCCGAAGTACCAGAGTCAGAAATTTTTGCCCTGTTAGATAAAGCGGTATATCAAATAATACTGGGGACGATCATTGTCGCAGTATTTTTTATTGTGGTTGCCAGCGCTGTCGCATCCTCGGTAAGTCGTCCCATTGCGAAAGTAGCTGAACTATTCAAAGATATTGGCGAGGGGGAAGGCGATTTACGCCAACGCCTTCCTGTTGAGGGAAATGATGAATTAGCTCAGCTTGCCAAAGGCTTTAATAGTTTTATTGCCAAAATACAAGAATCGGTCATAGAGGTAGCAAGAACCAGTGAACAATTAAGCTTGTCAGCAAAAGATGTCTCAGCTCAAGCGAACCAAACTCTTGATGATAGCCAACAGCAAAAAGACAGAACCATTATGGTTGTGACCGCCATTAATGAAATGGGCGCAACGGTAAATGAAATCGCCAGTAATGCTGCACAAGCCGCAGTGACAGCAAAAGAAGCTGATACTGAATCTTCTGATGGCCAGCAGGTCGTTATGAGTGCAAGAACAACCATTAATCAATTATCAAATGATGTAGAGCAAGTCGGTGAAGTGATTGAGTCTCTTGCAACCCACACTAAATCCATTGGTGGTATTTTAGATGTGATCCGTGCAATCTCAGAACAAACTAACTTACTGGCATTGAATGCTGCGATTGAAGCGGCAAGAGCGGGTGAAGCAGGCAGAGGGTTTGCGGTTGTAGCTGATGAGGTAAGAAACCTTGCTTCTCGTACTGCTGATTCCACCAACGAAGTACAAACCATGATTGATAAACTGCAATCTGAAGCAAGTCGTGCCGTTGTTGCCATGGAAACGTCACGTAACCGCTCCCAAGAAGGGGTGAATGCAGTAGATGAAGCAAGCCAATCACTCAGCGGCATTAGCCAGCAAATTGCTTCAATCAGTGATATGAACATTCAAGTTGCTGCGGCGACAGAAGAGCAATCAACGGTCGTAGAAGATATTAATCGTAATGTCACAGAAATTAATGATATTACTCAACGTACAGCTGATACGGCTCAAGCGGCGGCACAAGCAAGTGAGTCTCTCAACGCCCTAGCGGGTCGACTGGATGTGTTAGTAGCTCGATTTAAAATTGAATAAATATAGGAAATTTTCCAATAAAAAACGCACAATTTATTGTGCGTTTTTTTAATTATATCATTTTTGACAAAGACGATTTAATAATAACTGATTGAAATGAAATAATTAATCGCCATAAGTTAACGATAAGCAAACCCCTCGCCACTTGTTAGCTTGATTATATTATGTAGCTTATTAAACCTTTAAGCCGGTTCACCAGCAGGGCCATATAATCGATATTGCCAGTTTTCGATTTGGTGAGTATCAATACGTCTTTGCATACTCGCCACCCAGTTTTGTGCTAAGCCTTCACATTGCATCAATTGCTGATATTGTTCAGGGTCGACTTCAGGTAAGAAGTAAATCTTCATCGCCTGGGCAATACTGATGTCGGTTTTTCGTTCAATCAACACTATGCTGTCATTTGCGTTAATTTCTCCCGCTTGCAGCACTTTATAAAACCAACCACACATGCGACTTTCTTGCATTGCTAATGCAAATTTAGGATGACTAAACTGTAGATTAAGCTTAAAGCATGGCGAGCGCGGTTGTGTCACTTGTAGAAGTGCTTCACCTATTTGAATAATGTCACCAATATTCACTTGTGACTCATCTAAACCTACAGTACTGATGTTTTCCCCCATGGCTGGGACATCTTTAAAGTTAGTGATTAAATCCCAACGACGATACTGACCATAATGCTCACGCGGAAAATGGTGTAATACACGTTCTTCACCGCCATGATGAATCGGATCGGCTTGCTTATCACCTTCCACACCATGTTGCGTCACACTAAGACTTTGCACCGGGAGTTTATTATTCATACCACTATCAATACTTTCTAAGGTATCAATTTTATCTCCACGGAATAATCCTGAGATCTTTTTTGCTAACACATAGCCTGCCATTAATACGCTCTCGTCATGATATGAACAAATATAGAATTTATTAACTGTGAATTAATAAGACAACACCACCTGATTTCGACCTTGCTCCTTTGCTTGATACAAGGCGATATCTGCGCGGTTAATGAGTTCTTCAGGTGTCTCAGTTTTACGATACTCAGCAACGCCGCTGCTAATGGTGATATTAATATCATTGCCATTCACTTTGATACTTCTAGCAGCGACAGTTTCACGCATGCGATCAGCTAATTCATGCGCATGACTGATATTCATATTAGGTAATAATACCAAAAACTCCTCTCCACCCCAGCGACAAAGTAAATCCGCTTCTTTAAGGTTTGACTTGAGTACATTGGCTGCAGACTGAATCACCAGATCTCCGATATTATGCCCATATTTATCATTCACTTGTTTGAAATGATCGATATCGATAATGAGCACAGCCATCGGTGTTGACTCGACCAAAGATCGAGATAAAGCTGGGGTAAAGTATTCTTCAAACGCTTGCCTGTTGGCTGCACCGGTTAATTTATCTGTCGACGCCATCATTTCCAATTTTCTTTGGTATTTACCCAAAGTCATATTGGCAATCAATAAAATCCCAAAGGTCACCACTAAACTCAAACCAATGTTGAGCCAAAATGTTGTGAGCAATTTCTTTTCTGCCAACACTTCATCTTGCTCAACCATCAAATACCATTGAAACTCTTCAACCAAACGGCTATTCAAATAAATCGTTCTGTTATCTCGCCTATAGGAAAAAGATGCACTTGGGCTGGTTAAAATACGGGTTGCTAACTTCTCTAACCCTGCTGTCGATTGTAAAGTAGTCGCACCATCAAACCCTTTGCTGCGCAAAGTAATATTGCCTTGTCTATCAGAGAAATAAACTTTGCGGTTATAACGTGTCTGGTATAGCTCAATCATCTTTTTCACGCTTTCAACGGCCAAACCTACACCGGTGACACCAATGAAATTACCTTCAAAGTCATACACCTTATAATTAACATAAATGACCGTACGATTTTTATCGGCGGTATCGGTATCAATGTTAATTTCATAGTCTTCTGACTTAGGTAATGAACGTACTCGAAAATACCAAGCATCTTCACTTGAAACATCTTCAATTTTTTTTAGCACACCACTGGAATGATAGTAATTCCGACTCGATTCAGAGATGAAAAAACTGGTTACCGTATTATATTTTTGCTGGATTTCGTTAAGGTATCGGATCAGTTTTTCAGGGTCTTGCTCATCATTAATGGTCCAGTCCCGAACAAAGGTATCTTGCGCCATTAACGAGGATATAAAGATAGGTCGTAGAAGGTCTTGTTGAATTTCAGAATAGATATTGTCACTGGTCAGCGGCAATGTATTATCTTCTATTTGCTCGCTTAATGATTCATGTGCAACTTGGTAGCTAATTCCACTTGTGACAATAAATGCAGCTAAAAGCAGTATGGATAACATCCAAATAAAACGCTTTTTATCGTTCCAAACTTTATTTCCCATAACGCCCCTACTAAAACTGAGCTCTTCAAAGTAGTAATGGATGCAAGTGGTTACTGATGTATGTGACTACATAGGCAAGTGGCAATCTATTATTAGCTTGATAAGAACTGGTATATGCGAACATGTTAAACCAATGTAAATACTAACTGAAAAGCAATGAAGGCGCATCGGATTTTTGAGCCAAAAACTCTGTATTTATCAGGTATTGCAAATCCTTTATTTTTACCGAGACAAAAAAAGACCCTGTAAATGGGGGGATACAGGGTCGTAAATTCAAACCAAAAATTAAATAGGGTTGTAATTAACTCCCAGGAAGTGGAAGGGCTATATCAAACTAAATCTTTAGCGGAAAAGAATTGGCTTTCAACAAATTACGGCGAAATTATAGATTTACTACATGACATAATCGCGACAGTTATGTGACAGAAAAATGAAGCTATCCACCAAAAGACAACTTCACTTACTTAACTATTTATTTTCCTATTCAGTTAGCTAAATAGTGTTTTAAGTCGTCACCAGGAACAGAGCTTGGCGTCGCAACAGCAAAAGCCGCCCATCTCGCCCCTTCTTCCATCGCTTCAGTAATGCTTTTTTGCTTACACAGGAAGTGAATTAAACCTGCTGCGTATGCATCGCCTGCGCCTGTGGTATCCACCACCTCAGATAGAACAGCAGGTACATGTACTTGATCATCCTCACTATAAGCGATGGCTCCATTTTCACCATCGGTTACCACAAAGTAACGTAATGACTCACCGGCTATTTGAGTCGCAAAACGCCATTTTTCTTCATTGCAGCGCCCCTCCATATCGGTAATAGAGGCAATGAGAATATGACATGGGCGCACTCGTTCATCTTTGGCTAGTTGCGACACGACAAGGCAGGAGTCTAAAGCTGACTCGGTCCAACCACTGATACCTTTTGCAGAAGAATTAGTATAGAGAGCATCAAATTGCTGCCAATTAGGTGGAGAGGATAATGCAAATATTGGACGTTCTGGGCGAATAATGGTTCGCTCACCGTCTGGCGTCATCACCAATAGCATTTCACAGGTGTTGCCCTGAAAACGTTCTACTAAGCGACAATCTAAACCTTGGGTACTGGCTTGAGCTAAAATCCAGTTACCAATTTTATCATTGCCTACTTGGCTAACTAGCGAAACTGAATGACCTGCCCAAACAAGACCGATCCCTGTATTGGCGCCACCACCACCCAGCCGTAAACCACCATCTTCATAATGAAAACGTCCACCGGTTTGTAATGGTTTGTCTAACTGAAGTAGTCGGTCACAGTTAATATTGGCAAGCAGTAAAATATTGGCCATAGCAATCTCTTTTAACTATTCAATGTTCAATGCACCAACATCATTATGATAGAAATGACAAAATGGTGAGAATAGAGATGATGCATTCAAATTCAGTATACTGCAAATAACAAAAAAGGCAGTGACTATGGTCACTGCCTTTCATTAACTTATTTCTTAAACGTTAGATACTTACATATCAGCGGCTTGTAATGGTTTACGTAATTGCGCACGAACATTATCCATTCCTGAATAAAATTCTTTCATCATTAACAAGCCCATCATTTTGCCGTTATCAGTCCAAATCAAGTTGTCTGGGTCATTCGGGTCATTCTTAATCGCACCAATGGCTCTCATTGAAGCCATTTCTTTAAATAATGCGGTATCTAAGTTAACACCAAATGTGTCGCGGAAGTATTTACGTGACAAACGGCCTGAGAACATACCTAGCAAGAAGCGGTATTGCATCACTTCTTTCTTGCCGTATTGCTTTTGTTGCTCAACACCCATCTTGCCACTGGCAATACGTTCTTGGTATTTCTTCAACGAGAAAGTGTTCACGTATAAGGTATCATCTAAGAAACTAAATGAACCAGAACCGACTCCTAAGTATTCATCAAAATCGATAACGTATTCATCAAAGCCTTCATTATTGGCTTTACCAAAAGCCCAACCAGAAAGTTGAGTGTACTGGCCATTTAAGCTATTTAGAATTTGACGGTATTGACGCGCCATGTCGCCATGAGGTGCGGCTAGCTTGCCTTTCACACTCTTACGGGTTTGATGGGTAATCATCAATGGATAAGTGGTGATTTGGCGAGGGTCTAATTTTGAAGCCATATCCAAATCATGTTGGATAACTTCATCGGTTTGACCACGGAAACCGAAAATCAAATCAACATTAATAATTGGGAATAATTCTTTAGCCGCCATAATGCGGTCAAAAGTCTGCTGACCAGTGCCGAACTTTTCAATACGGTCAGTCATGGTCAAAATGTCATCGTTAAAGCTCTGTACACCAATAGACATACGATCGACTAAGCCTTCTAATTGCTTAAAGCCTTCACTGTCTAAATGTTGAGGATCTGATTCACATGACACTTCTTTAATACTTGGGAACAGCTTTTTAGCATGTTCAATAGTGCGAGCAAGTTCATCTTCAAGCACTGTTGTGGTGCCACCACCGATGTACATAGATTCGAAATCGTAACCGAGGTTTTTAACCATATCCATTTCTTTACGTAAAGAAACGAAATAGCGACGAGCCTTGTCTTCATTAAATAAGAAGCGATGAAAAGTACAGTAAGAACACAAGGTATGACAAAAAGGCACGTGCGCATAGAGCATATACTTTTTGCCTTCCACTGGGTTCGGCATCATTTCTGCAGATACAGTATCTAAGCGCAAATTACGGTCAACGTAAAATTGCATCACTTTTTCCATCGCACTGATCATCCAATCTGGCGTAGTAATATTGGCCTGGTAAGGTGATTGGATAATTTTATCTGATGGCTTAATTATTGATGACATAGCACTTCCTATCTTAAAATATGTACATACTCGCAATGCTAAACGATTGCTGATTGAGCAGAGTACTCTCAATCGAGTAACCATTATGTGAACTATCTATAACTTAGGAGGTAATCACAACTGATTCAATTGATTTTTACCATAGAGATCACAGATTAGCACTCATTAAATAACCAATACCTAATGTACACTATCCGTATGTTAAATATAACAAAGCTTTATGTTGTAATTTTGAACGTTAAAATTCAGATACAAAAACACCCTCAAAGCAAAGCTATTGAGGGTGTTTACGATTCAATATAGAGACTAATTAGTCTTTATATTTAAGCTCGCCTTTTTCTTTGATTTCATCATACCAAAGGTTGTGATGCTGTTTAGCCCACTGCTCATCACAGTAGCCAGACACCATACAATCCATACCACCTTCAGACATAGCGGTTGCCATGAAGATATGCACGATAGAGAAAGCACAGATTACGATAGCGCTCACTGAGTGAGTAACTAGTGCAATCAAACTTAAGGTACGGCTTGGTTCAAATAAGTTCGGGAACAGTAATAACATTCCTGATACTGAGATGATTAGACCGAATAGAGCAAATGCCCAGAACCATAGTTTTTCACCTGCGTTAGCAAAACCAGCGTCAGGGTGCTTGCCTTTAAATGGACCGAAGTTAATGTAACCACCAACCACCATCATCCATTTAATGTCATACATTTTTGGCATTTGGTTTTTAGCCCAAAGTACTACCATTAACGCCCAACCCAACATGAATGGGATAGCCATGTAATCATGGATAACTTTAGAAGCATTTACCAATCCAGCCCACATACCTTCACCAATGTATGGCTGAAGGAAGTAACGGCCAGCAAGTAGTACTAAACCTGTCAAAATCAATAACATGCAAGGAATCGCACCTAGCCAGTGAATTGATACGTCAAATTTAGACCAGCGATATACCATCTTACCAGTGAAACCACCGTGTAATTTCGAAATACCGTTAATTTTCATAAACAGTACGAAAATGATGATCATGCCAAATAGCGATAAAGCTAAAGCAGGAGCAAGCCAGTCACTACGCAAATCAAATACACGTAAATCATAGGTATTGATTGGTTGTTTATGGAACTCACTTGTTGAAGTCGTACGTCCTTCAGCACCGTCTTTAAGCTGTGCCCATAATTGTGCATTGCCATCTTGAACGGTTAGAGACTCTTCAACATTTCCACTTGCGTGGGCGAAGGTCATGACACTGAACATCAGTGCGATAACAACGCCAATTTGTTTGAACCACTTGTTCATATTACATCCTCTATGCTATTCGATGCCTAGGTTGCCCTAGGCATCATAGCTAAGCTGACTAACACGCTTGGAGATTAACCCCAAACACCTTTGTTAGCTCCGCGGTATGCAACACGCTCGCGGAAGATAGCAGAAACGATTTCTGCATCACCTGCAAGCAGTGCTTTGGTTGAACAAAGCTCAGCACACATTGGAAGTTTACCTTCAGCGACACGGTTAGCACCGTACTTCTCACGCTCAGCGTGTGAATGATCTTCTTCAGGGCCACCAGCACAGAAAGTACACTTGTCCATCTTGCCACGGCTGCCGAAAGCGCCTGACTGAGGGAACTGTGGAGCACCGAAAGGACATGCATATAAACAGTAACCACAACCGATACAAGTATCTTTGTCGTGAAGTACGATGCCGTCTTCTGTTTTGTAGAAACAATCTGCAGGACATACTGCCATACAAGGTGCATCACTACAGTGCATACATGCAACTGAGATTGACGCTTCACCGCGCACACCATCATTGATAGTGACAACACGACGACGTTGGATACCCCACTCTAAAGCAGAGTCGTTTTCGTTTTTACAAGCTGTGACACAACCATTACATTCAATGCAGCGCTTGGTATCACATAAAAATTTCATTGTAGCCATTTGGCAATTCTCCTAGCTATAGCTGCAGTTACGCTTTTTCAATTTGACAAAGCGATGCTTTGGTTTCCTGCATTTGCGTCACAGGGTCATAACCGTAGGTCAATGCAGTGTTACATGATTCACCTAGTACGTAAGGTACTGTGCCTTCTGGGTAATTAGCCTCAAGACTCTCACCATGCATCTCACCAGCGAAGTGGTAAGGCATCCAAGTAACACCAGGCTTAACGCGTGGAGTAACCATTGCCTTAATCTTAATACGTCCGCCTTCAGCACCTTCTAACCACACTGTGTCGCCGTCACGAAGACCACGGTCAGCAGCATCAGCAGGGTTAATTTCAACAAACATTTCTTGTTGAAGCTCTGCAAGCCAAGGGTTAGAACGAGATTCTTCACCACCACCTTCATACTCAACCAGACGACCAGAAGTCAGTGCTAATGGGTACTTAGCGCTGTTGTCATTGTCTTGAATTGACTTGTAAAGTGTTGGTAGACGATGTACTTGCATATCTGCGTACGTTGGGTACTTAGATACTAAGTCACGACGAGGCGTGTATAACGGCTCACGGTGAACAGGTACTTGGTCAGGGAATGTCCAAACAATACAACGAGCTTTAGCATTACCGTAAGGGATACAGCCGTGCTTCATTGCAACGCGTTGGATACCACCTGAGATATCAGTTTTCCAGTTTTTACCTTCTGCATGAACTTTTTCTTCAGCAGTTAGCTCGTCAAACCAGCCAAGCTGTTTAAGCATGTCTGCAGTGAACTCTGGGTAACCGTCAGTGATTTCAGCACCTTTAGAGAAGCTGCCTTCAGCTAACAAGTTCTTACCTTGGTATTCGGTACCGTAACGTGCACGGAAATTACCACCACCATCAAGAACATGCTTGCTTGTGTTATAAAGAATTTGAGTACCTGGATGCTTCTGCTCAGGAGTTCCCCAACAAGGCCAAGGTAAACCGTAAGTTTCGCCTTTAGCAGGTCCGCCAGCAGCTTCAAGTGTCTTGTTGCTGAACGTGCCCCAGTTTTGGGTGTGCTCTTTGATACGCTCAGGGCTTTGACCTGACATACCAATGGTCCACATACCGCGGTTAATTTCGCGAGTAATGTCTTCGATAACAAGCACGTCATTGGCATCTTTAGCGATACGCTTAGTGTACTCGTCTGCAAAACCAAGCTTTTGAGATAAACGGTACATAATCTCAAGGTCAGTTTTTGATTCGAATAATGGCTCAACAACTTTTTCACGCCATTGTTGTGAACGACCAGAGTTAGATACTGAACCTTCAGTTTCGAACTGAGTACAAGCTGGTAGCAAGTAAACGCCGTTTTGACGACGATGCATTACACCAGCCATTGTTGGGAATGGATCCACAACAACTACCGTGTCCATCTTGTCTAGTGCGTCACGAACATCATCTTGACGCGTTTCAGTGTTAACTGATTGACCCCAGAAGAAGCCCATGCGTACACGGTCTTTTTGTGCTAATTTTTCAGGTGTTTCTAAAACACCGTCATGCCAGCGTGAACAAGGAATACCGGGAGTATTCATTGGTACGCGACCAAGGTATTCATTTTGGTCGAAACGGTTTTTCACCCAGTCTAGCTCGATGTCCCACACGTTTGTCCAGTGATCCCATGCGCCAGAAGTTAAGCCGTAGTAACCAGGTAAGTTATCGAATAACAAACCTAAATCAGTCGCGCCTTGAACGTTATCGTGACCACGGAAAATGTTAGTACCGCCACCAGAAACACCCATGTTACCCAGTGCTAATTGAAGGATACAGTAAGCACGTGTATTCGCGTTACCTACGTGATGCTGAGTACCACCCATACACCAAACAACAGTACCTGGACGGTTATCTGCCATCATTTTCGCAGCTTGGTAAACTTCTTCTTCGCTACAACCAGTGATGTCTGCAACTTCTTTCGGTGGGAACTTCTTCACTTCTTCGAGAATTGATTCCATTTCGAAAACACGTTCTTTGATGAACGTTTTGTCTTCCCAACCGTTTTCAAAGATGTGCCAAAGCATACCGTAGATGAAAGGGATATCCGTACCTGGACGTAGTGCACAATGAAGATCAGAGTGTGCAGCAGTACGTGAGAAACGTGGGTCAACAACAATAATTTTTGCGTTGTTTTTCTCTTTAGCAATAAGGATATGCTGCATTGCAACTGGATGCGCTTCAGCCGGGTTTGCACCGATGAAGAAGATTGCATTTGCATTCTGGATATCATTGAAAGAGTTAGTTTGCGCACCGTAGCCCCAAGTGTTAGCAACACCGGCTACCGTGGTAGAGTGACAAATACGAGCAGAGTGATCGACGTTGTTCGTGCCCCACATTGCCGCAAATTTACGGTACATGTAGCAGCCTTCGTTCGAGAACTTAGCACTACCCATAAAGTAAACTGAATCAGGACCTGATTCTTCACGGATATCCATCATCTTGTCGCCGACTTCGTTGTAAGCCTGCTCCCAAGATAGTTTCTTCCACTTGCCGTCAACCAATTTCATTGGGTATTTAAGACGCTTTTCGCCATGACCATGTTCACGGATAGCAGCACCTTTTGCACAGTGACCACCAGCGTTAAATGGATGATCGAATGCAGGTTCTTGACCTGTCCACACACCATTTTGTACTTCAGCGTATAAACCACAACCAACAGCACATGCAGAACATACAGTACGTTTGATTTCAGTTGGTGCATCATGCGGTACATCATGCGCTTCAGCTCTACGCATCATACCAGTGCCCATTAATGAAGCAGCGGCGATACCACCTGTTGCAATACCTGCATTCTTCATAAATTGACGACGGTTAATACCGAGCGACTTTGATGCAGCTTTAGGTGCTGCGGTAGACTTGCGAGTTAACTTCATCGCTTATTTCTCCTGAATTAGCCGCGTAAGCTATCGTAGTAGCTACGAATATGCGCAGTTTCTTTGTAACCTTTAGCATTTTTGCTGCTAACGTTACTCTCGGTTGCTTGGGCCACACTCACACCTGAAACAGCAATTGCTGCAGTAGCAGCGCTACCTACGGTGATGGCTTTCAGCAAAGATCTGCGGTTCAGATCAGGCTGTTGCTTCTTCATCTTTACTCCCGGTTAAATCACACCAACTCATCGGTTGATGCCCTAATAGGCCTTCTCGATTCCTCAAAACCTGTTGTTAACAACAAGTTAATGAAAGTGAATCCAAAAGGTAAAAACACTTCTAAATGAATAATGTTAAAAATTTTACGCCGCTAATATATAGGGAGAGTGGTCGAAAAAAATTGATCTAGCACCAGTTCACATTCCAAAAAAAGCGATGGAATCAACAAAGCGTTAACTGGGTCATATTTTAGAAAGGTTTGCTTTTGAAATGAACAAATCTGCAGCTTAATCCGCAAAGCTACATTTGTTAAAAACCTTAACATCTCATGCAGTTAGATAGTTGATAAGCTATCCTTGTTATTGAGAATCCTTATTATTCACTTATAGCATTTATGACTTAAAACTAACGGAGATAGTACTCTTAGCTATTAACGATGCCCAAGTAACGGCCTAAATAAATACTTATCGACTCATTAACAATCAAGTGACTTCTTACGCAAAATGATTCTACGAACAATGCTTAAATTGAGTGACAGTTAAAGGGGCAATTAAAGGGATAATGACAGAACCAAAAGACACACCAAAAGACAAACAATCAGCCCCAAAATCGAGGCACTTTGAATGACCTTCAAACTCGGGTTAGCTTGAAGTAATTTTTAAATGTAAGCTGGGAAATTAGACTGGTAGTTAGATAATACATAAACAACATTTTTCCATAGCGTCTTTACAAAAATAAAACCTCTACCAATAAAAACACCCCAACGAGATTAGCTCGGTTGAGGTGTTTTTCACTGCTTTAGCCTTATTGGCTTAGTTCAATTACTCTTGGTATTTCAAGGTACCGTTAGCTTTGATTTCATCGTACCAAAGATTGTGATGCTGGATTGCCCAGTTCTCATCACAATAACCTGAAACCATCGATTCCATACCACCTTCACTTAATGCTGTTGCCATCCAAATGTGTACTATCGTGAATGCAATTAAAATTGCAGCACTAACACCATGAACAAGTAACGCAAGCATTGAAGCTTCTCGCGGTAAATCTAAGCCAGGAAGCACTAACATCATGCCTGATACGCTGATAAATAGACCAAAGAATACTAAGGTCCAAAACCACATCTTTTCACCAGCATTGGCAAAGCCACTGTCTGGATGCTTTCCTTTGAATGGACCAAAGTTGATGTAACCACCGACCACAAGGAACCATTTTAAATCGTACATTTTAATGGTTTGTAGTGGCATCCATTTAACAATACATACCAACCAAGATACGATGAAAACAGGACCTGTCCAATCATGCACAAACTTACTGAAAGCAATGACCCCGGCCCAAATGCTGGCACTCACATAAGGTTGAATAGCAAATTTACCTAATATGATCATCAAACCCGTCAGCATTAAGATTAAACAAGCAATTGCCATAATCCAATGCAGTAAAATATCTGCTTTAGACCATCGTTCAACCATCTTGCCTGAAAAACCTTTGGTTAATTTTGCTGGGCCATTGACAAAATAGAACACTAAAAATGCACCAAATACACCTACAAGCGCTAACGCTACTGCAGGGGTAATATAGTCATCCCTAATAATTCTACCTTCATTGCCACCAACATTGATTAATACTCCAGGTTCAATGCCTTGTGCTGTAGTGCGACCAGTTTCACCGCCTTTTACAGCCCGCCATAATTCAGCTGGGTTATCTTTCGCTGCCTGCTGCTTACTTGATTGTTCATCTGCTGCTAAGGTTGTGGTTGAAAAACCCAACCCCATCACCAGAACCAACAGAGCAAACAAGCTACGCAGTGATTTGTTTAACTGTTTGTTTAACATTGTCACTCCTTGCTTGGTTACGGACAAAAGCCCGTAACCTTTTGCTCTGCCTAAACCATATCACCCGTTTTAGGGTCGTAACCCCAAATTGCATCCGGGTTACCACGTTTCGCCATACGTTCGCGGTAAATAGTCGATACGATATCTGCATCACCAGCTAACAATGCTTTGGTTGAACAAAGCTCTGCACACATAGGTAATTTACCTTCAGCAATACGGTTTGCACCATACTTCTGACGCTCGGCTTCTGAATGGTTCTCTTCTGGGCCACCGGCACAGAAAGTACACTTATCCATTTTGCCGCGACTGCCAAATGCTGTCTTTTTCGGGAACTGAGGTGCACCGAAAGGACAAGCATAGAAACAGTAACCACAACCGATACAAGTATCTTTATCATGCAGTACAATGCCGTCGTCGGTTTGATAAAAACAATCCGCCGGACAAACGGCCATACAAGGTGCATCTGTACAGTGCATACATGCAACTGAAATTGATGCTTCGCCTGGTTCACCATCATTGATAGTAACCACGCGACGACGTTGAATACCCCACTCTAGAGCGGAATCGTTTTCGTTCTTACAAGCTGTGACGCAACCGTTACACTCGATGCAGCGTTTTGTGTCACACAAAAATTTCATGACTGCCATAGTGGCTTATCTCCTCATCAAGTTAATTAGGCTTTGCTGATCTGACACAAGCTAGACTTCGTCTCTTGCATCTGAGTCACAACGTCATAACCATAGGTCATTACTGTATTGGCAGCTTCACCAATAACATAAGGAACCGTGCCTTCTGGGTAGTTTTTCTCTAGGCTCTTGCCTTCGAAAACACCTGCGAAGTGGTATGGCATGAAACATTCACCAGCAATGACTCGTGGAGTCACCATTGCTTTAACTGTGATTTTAGCGCCTTCTGGACTGTGAACGAATACGTCATCACCATCACGTAAGCCGCGATCTGCTGCATCAGCAGGGTTAATCTCAATAAACATTTCTTGCTGTAATTCTGCAAGCCATGGATTTGAGCGCGTTTCTTCACCACCACCTTCATACTCAACTAAACGACCCGTCGTTACTGCTAATGGGAAGTCTTTTGCAAAGTCTTTATCTTGAATAGACTTATACAGAGTAGGAAGACGTGCAACCATACGATCTTCGTAGGTTGGGTACTTAGACACTAAGTCACGACGAGGGGTATATAATGGCTCGCGATGGATTGGGATATCATCTGGGAAGTTCCAAACAATAACACGCGCTTTCGCGTTACCGTAAGGGATACAACCGTGATTAATCGCAACACGTTGGATACCACCAGAAATATCTGTTTTCCAGTTTTTCCCTTCAGCATGAACTTTTTCTTCAGCGGTTAAATCATCCCACCAGCCAAGCTGTTTAAGCATGTCTGCAGTAAATTCAGGATAACCGTCTTGAATTTCACTGCCTTTAGAGTAAGAACCTTCAGCAAGAATGTTGTTACCTTCATGCTCTACACCGTAACGTGCACGGAAGTTACCACCACCATACTTAACTTCACGTCCAGTACGGTACAGAATTTGTGTACCTGGATGTTTGTTTTCTGGTGTGCCCCAACAAGGCCAAGGTAAACCATAAGTCTCACCTTTAGCTGGACCACCTGGTGCTTCTAAGCTTTCAATATCGAAAGTGCCCCAGTTTTCTTGGTGCATTTTCAAACGCTCAGGGCTTTGGCCTGTGTAACCAATAGTCCACATACCTTTGTTGAACTCGCGCGTCATATCTTCGATTAATGGCTCATCGCCATTCACTTTAATATGCTTACAGAATTCAGCTTCGATGCCCCATTTTTTCGCCAGCTTGTACATAATAATGTGGTCAGCTTTTGACTCAAATAAAGGATCGATAACCTGTGTACGCCACTGTAGTGAACGGTTTGAAGCCGATACAGAACCGTAAGTTTCAAACTGTGTCGCTGCTGGCAGTAAATACACACCATCAGTACGTTCGTGCATGACACCTGCCATTGTTGGGAAAGGATCCACAACAACTACTGTGTCCATTTTGTTCAATGCTTCACGCACTTCACGGCCACGAGTTTCAGTGTTAACTGATTGACCCCAGAAGAATGACATACGGATGTTGTCGTTCTGAGCAATCTTAGATTTGTCTTCAAGTACACCATCATGCCAACGTGAACATGGGATACCCGTTGAAGTCATTGGGTCTTGGCCTAAATGTTGAGCTTGGTCGAAACGGCTTTTAACCCAATCGAAATCAAGATCCCATACATTACACCAATGCTTCCAAGAACCCGTTTTCAGGCCGTAGTAACCAGGTAATGTATCGAACAATAAGCCAAAGTCAGTTGCACCTTGAACGTTATCATGACCACGGAAAATGTTAGTACCACCACCTTCAACACCCATGTTACCAAGGGCTAATTGGAGGATACAGTATGCACGAGTGTTCGCATTACCGACGTGATGCTGAGTACCACCCATACACCAAACCACAGTACCAGGCTTAGTCTCTGCGAGTAATTTAGCCACGCGATGCATTTGCTTTTCTGGTACACCAGCAACATTTTCAACTTCCGCAGGGTTCCACTTCTTCACTTCCTCACGGATACGTTCCATACCGTATACACGTTGGTCGATGAAAGTTTGGTCTTCCCAGCCGTTTTCAAAAATGTGCCACAACAAACCATAAATGTAAGGAATATCCGTACCAGGACGAATATGCACGAACTCGTCAGACTTAGCTGCAGTTCGGGTGAAACGAGGGTCGACTACGATAATTTTCGCGCCGCGCTCTTTACCTTCAAGGATGTGTTGCATTGAAACTGGGTGAGCTTCACAAGGGTTCGAACCGATAAACATCATCGCTTTCGATTTACGAATGTCATTAAATGAGTTCGTTTGCGCACCGTAACCCCAAGTGTTTGCAACACCGGCTACAGTGGTAGAGTGACAAATACGTGCAGAGTGGTCGACGTTGTTCGTGCCCCACATTGCCGCTAATTTGCGGTACATATAAGCTTGTTCGTTTGAGAATTTAGCACTACCCATGAAGAACACTGAATCAGGGCCTGACTCTTGACGAATGTCGAGAGCTTTTTGACCTACTTCTTCAATCGCTTGTTCCCAAGAAAGTTTCTTCCACTTTCCGCCTTCCAGCTTCATTGGGTACTTAAGACGTTTTTCACCATGGCCGTGCTCACGTAGTGCAGCACCTTTAGCACAGTGACCACCAGCGTTAAATGGGTGATCGAATGCAGGTTCTTGACCTGTCCACACACCATTTTGTACTTCAGCGTAAATACCACAGCCCACTGAACAGTGAGAACAAATAGTACGTTTTACTTCAGTTGGTGCATCATGTGGTACGTCTTTAGCTTCTGCTTTACGCATCATTCCAGCACCAAGCATTGATGCAGCGGCGATACCACCTGTTGCGAATGTTGCTGACTTTAAAAATTGGCGACGATTCAGTCCAAGTGCAGGCTTATCTGCCACTTCAACTGTCTCTGTTTTGCGGGTTAATCGCATCACATATTCTCCTTAAATTACTTACTACGTAACGTGTCGTAGTAACTACGTACATGGCTTGTTTCTCTATAACCATCACTTTTACCCACAACTGGTGTGGCTTCTGGTGAGGCAGCTAGAGCTTGTCCGCTAACAGTAGCAACTGCGCCAGCGGCACTGCCGACAGCCAATGCTTTTAGCATTTGACGACGACCCATGTCGGAAGCTTGCTTCTTCATAGTCTCTCCTTAATAAACGCTTAAAATAAAAGGGTAAATACACCCTAGATTGAGTGGGAGTAACCTCCCGTTTCGGTCTATGCCACTGAATTTACATTCAGTGGCATAAATCTTTGTACCAACAACAATGTAGGCTAATTAAGATGCCAATTCATTGGTTGAAGGTTCAATTTTTTCTGCAGATTCTGATGCAGAAGCTTCTGCTTCACTGCCTGGGCAGTTCACAGGGATATCTAAGCTTAATTGCTCAAATTCATTTGCTTCTACTTCAAAAAATGCTTTAGCTAGTAATGCAACTGGAGCGTAAAATGCAGCACTAGGTGTTTTTTCTAATGTGTCACAAAAACGAGCTATCCAGCTGCCAATATGGCGTTGGTAAAACGCTAACTGACGGTAACCGGGTGCTTCTAAAATCAGAGTCCCCATCACTTCACATAATGCAGCAACATGATCTTCAGGCTCTTTCACTTCATCTTCGCGTGCAAAACCCAGTTGCAGTAGGTCTTGACGCAATAAAGCCAAAGGCTTATCCATCAATGAACCTGTCATAAACCAACTTGCATAAGGCAATACTTCACCACGACCAACACCGTAAAAAATGTTGAAGTATTCTTCTTCGAGTTCTTTTTCGGTGTACTGAGTTGCAGCAACTTTCAATGCAGCCCAAGCCGCTGTCATGTCATTTTCTTCTTCAGCATCGATTTCAAGCTCAGCTAAAAACGCTAGCAGTTCAGCACTTGGCTCACGGCGTAATAAGGCTGCTAATATTTGGTAAATATCTGCCCGTAGCTGATCGTTTTCTGAAATTTCTCTAACTAATTCGGTCATATCGGGTCTCTTATCGAAGTTGCTTCTCAGGGTCTTCAAGAATGTCTTCAAACATATCTTTTACGCGGCAATCACCACACATTTTTAAACGCTCAATATTGGCGTTAAATGCTGAGTGACCTCCAATCATATCAATCATGCGATGAACCATTGATTGAGTTGCAAACGCTGTACCACAGCGAATACATTCAAATGGAGGTTCTTCTTTTAAGGTTTGGCGCTGCTGACGTGACGCTTGGTCTAAGTTGACTTGCGAAGTAATCGTAATCACATTCTCAGGACAAGAGCTTTCACATAAACCACACTGAACACAGTCTTGTTCAACAAAATGTAGTGCAGGTTTATCACCGCCATCAGTCAATGCTTGAGTAGGGCAAGTCGCCACACAAGACATACATAAAGTACATTTGTCTTGATTAACTTCGACTTTACCGTAAGGCACATTGTGAATAGCAATACAGGTGTCACTTGCTGCAGCTTGTTGATTAAGGTGATCAATAGCTGCATATAATGTTTCACGCTTGGTTGTTTGCGTGAAAGCTGCTGGCACAGTTAATGGCCAATCTAAACTTATAGCCAATTTGTCATTAAGTGACGCTAAGGTCTCTGTATCAATTAAACTAATACGTTGCGGCTGACCCATTTCATCTAAAATAGTATTCGCCAGCGACAATTCACCGTTCAACATTTGCGTCAATGTCGGTGCAGTTGCATCTGTATTTAAAATTAATACCTGACGTGCGCCCCAAGCTAACGCTGACATCCAATGATCAATACTGGCAACGGTAATTTCTTCCAGTTCAACCGGAATAATGTCACCGACCAAATCTGCAGTAATTAATTCAGCACCAACGGCACTGTCATGGAATAAAATGACAGGTGCAGCTTGAGCTTGCTCAAGGTAGCGGCTAATTAACTTTTGAATGTAACTATGAAGTGCTTGTGGCGTTGGTAAATCAAATGCGATTGCACCAGTTGGGCAAGCATTGGTACAACTGCCAGCACCATGACAAAGGTATGGATCGATTTCAATTTTCTGCTCGATACTGCTAATCGCATCTGCAGGACAGAAATTCAAACAACGGTTACAGCCATTAACGCCATTACGGTTATGTGCACAGATATCACTGTTCACTTTCACATAGCGTGGCTTATCAAACTCACCAACAAGGTCTGGAATTTGCTCTAATGCATCAGCGAGTTTTTCAGCATCTTGGCCGACGTAAAAGTAACCCGGTGGCAGCATTTCAAGGTTTAAACATGGCTCCATGCTCAAATCTAAAACGATATCAAAATGCGGCTTACGGATGGCGACTAAGCTTAATTCAGCTGCTTTACTGTCTTGTCCGTCACTTTCTACTGTTACTTGGAATTGGCCTAAAAAGCCTTTAACAGAGATAAGTTTGTTGTAATAGCTTTCACTATTCACAGCAGCATTCATTACCGCTTCAAGATGCGCTTCATCTTGGCTAGTAATGGCTTCGTTAGCCAAAATTATGGTATTGGCCATAGTAGACAGTTTGTCTGCAGCTAATCGAGCCAAATCTTCTGGGCCGATGACTAACACATTGCCTTCAGTCGTATAACTGACTGTTGGTGGGATCAAGTTTTGGATCACTTGAGTCTGTGCTAATACCTGCTGGCGAACTTGTTGTAGTTCAAGCGGGGTTTGACTATTGCTCACATTGCGTTCCTGAACAGTTTTCAGCTGCGGGGAATACTTATTACGCTGTTCAATCCATTCATAATCAATGCGTCATCTACTCGCGTTAATTACATCAGCTAAAACAATAAGTAAAACACCTAACACGCCAAAATAGTGGACATAAAATTATTGCGTCGAACTAGACTTTTACTTGGCTTTGAAGCGGTTGTTCCACTTCCTGCGCCAGAATCAGATCATCATTCTGATTAATTAAGTCAGTCTCTGCGACTAATTCACTCTTCTCATTTATACCTTGTGGGGCATCAGCTGCATCACCAACTGTGTCATCTCCCTCACTGGCTAATAACTCTTCATCTTCAGCTGTTTCTTTCTCGTCTTTCATGACGTTTCGGAAAACTTTTTTGGCCAACTCAGCAGAGACTTCTGGGCTCAGTTTGGGTTGGTTGCTGTAATCTAAGGCATACTCAAGTAAGCCATCAATTTCGTTATACTGTGGTTGTTTCCATAACGCTTTTAACGCTGCCGATTTTGCCTCAGGAGAGACATTAGCTCCCATAAACGAAGCAAAACTACCGCCAACTTCGATTTTTTCTGGATCAGGTAAATCTTCAGCTTCAAGTATCTTCTCAGGTTGGTCTGCTTCTGCCGACTCAGCTTGAGCATCATTACTTGGGATTTCTTCGTTATCAGCTTGCGCCTGTAAAGCTTGTGCTTGTTGCTCTTGTTGAGCTAACTCAGCAGCTTCTGCTTCAACTTGTTCGCGACGCTCTGTCCAGCGAGAGAAAAATCCTCTAGGTTTATCGCTCATTAATGACTCCGAAGGTGATCTGTACTTGGGCCTTGATCCTTGCGGCGATTAACGTGTTTACGTCGTTTAGCTGAAATTTCAACTTCTCCATGACGCGTGATAAATGCTTCAACCCAACATGCTAATGCTTCTGGCATCGGCATATTTAACACCGGAGTTTCTGACTCTAAGCAACCGGCAGCGACATTTTGGTCACATGAAATAACGGCAGGAACATAGGTTCCATCCGCTAGCTCATCACACACGATATAAAGCATGGTGTTGTCCATATCTAAATTGATACGGTAACTTCCGCGCTCATCTTTATGTAATTCAAATAACACTAACTTCGCGCCCTCGGGAGCTTCGTGAGTCGCAGGAAGCATTTGATCGACTTCCCACGTCACCGATGGCCACCGACCTATCATTTTCTCAACTTTCTTGAGTGATACGTACATAGGCCAAACATTTTCAGTGTGTTGCATAAAAGCTGTGCCCTTAAAAACATGAATCAACGAGGAATAAACAAAAGAATAATAAATACATAAACTTAATTAACAATTGCGTGACCTTTTCAAATACGAAATATGGCCTTATTCCTCTATATAGTCATTAATCTGCAATAATAGTGCCAAATAAAATCAAACCAAAAATTTGACCTAGATCTCTTATTCAACATTAAGAGTAGGACAATTTGTCCATATTGCTAATTTTACTAGGACATAAGGCTACGTTAATTAGCTGTTCCTGATTAACTTTTGTGTTAGATCACGCATTTACAATCTACTTGCTGTTACGGGAACAAAAGTTGCTATGCTGATACGCAGTTACTTTAATCACGATACTCATCTTAAAGCCGATGACGGCAATGGATGACACAGTCAGAGGCCTCAATATCAATGACGCAATCCAATACACGTGCTAAAGCCCCACTGAAACTCGTCAAAACTCAAGCAGAAGTGCCTTTAACCTTGCCAGTTAAAGCCATAAATGAATTAGGCGAGAGCATTGATAAATTTGTCGCCTGCGAGCGACCACTGACGGTTTACTTGAATTGGCAACCCATTGTGACCTTAATGACTTTGGGCGCTAAGCCTGAGTCTCTTGCCCTTGGCTATTTGAAAAACCAAGGGTTTGTGAATGATGCGAATTTACTCGAATCAATTATTGTCGATTGGGATGTCAATTCGGCAGCTATTCTGACGCAAGAACAAACCGCCGATTTAGATGCAAAGCTCTCTGAAAAAACAGTGACCTCAGGTTGTGGACAAGGCACGGTGTATGGCGGTTTCATGCAAGGGTTGGATGATATCAACTTACCGACACCAGAACTCAAGCAATCTACCTTGTATAGCTTGCTAAAAAATATCAACGCTTATAACGAGACCTATAAGAATGCTGGCGCGGTACATGGTTGCGGTATTTGTAAAGACGATACCATTCAGGCCTTTATTGAAGATGTCGGGCGTCACAATGCTGTTGATACTCTAGCGGGTGATATGTGGCTTGAAGGTGAGAACGGCAATGATAAGATCTTTTATACCACCGGTCGTTTAACCAGTGAGATGGTGATTAAGGTTGCCAAGATGGGGATTCCAGTATTGCTTTCTCGTAGTGGTGTAACCCAAATGGGACTTGAATTAGCACAAAAGATGGGCATTACCATTATTGCGCGAGCTAAAGGGCGCCACTTCTTGGTTTACCATGGCGCTGAAAACATTGAATTTGATGCTAATAAAGAGAAATAACATCATTTATTCACGCTGAGTCAAAAGTGTGTTTTAGCAAAAAAGTCTACTAAAAAATGGCTCCAAACAAGGAGCCATTTTTATTGCATATTTCTAAATTTTGCCCATTGAAACCGCTGCGCTTTGGTTAAAAAGCTCCATGCCAATACTCGAGTAATCTTATTTCCCTGTTGCATTTCAATGGTTTTGACACTATCTGCTGATAGTTTCTCTAACAAGGCATAACACGGCTTAAGGTTTTCTGATTTAGACACTAACGAACTAAACCACAAGCACTGTGAAGCAAACTGCTGACTTTCAGTAATCATATTAGCTAAAAACTGCTGCTCACCACCTTCACACCATAACTCGGCTTTTTGGCCACCGAAGTTCAAACCACTTACTGCATTATCTGGTTTTTTAGTGGTTAAAGTTCCAGATGCAGCACCTTTAGCTGTCCCCTTCTTTGCTCTGTTAGCAGCTAAATTGGCGTTTTTCTTTGCACTACCTTGGCTTGCCTCTTCGAGAGAGCGATGAAAAGGCGGATTACACAATGTGATATCAAAGCGTTCATTCTCAGCAATGATGCCGCTAAAGATGTGATTGGGGTTATGTTGCTGACGTAAAGAAATCTTTCTTTTAATCGCCTGATTTTTATCAGCAATACTAGCAACATTGGCAATCGATATAGGATCAATATCACTGGCAACAAATTGCCAACCGTATGACTGAATCCCAAGTAATGGGTAAATACCGTTCGCGCCAGTACCAATATCTAACGCAATGACTTTCTGACCTTTCGGCACTTTGCCTTTGTCACTTAATAAGTCCGCAATGTAGTGTAAGTAATCAACTCTACCTGGAACAGGTGGGCATAAAAAGCCTTGGGGAATATCCCAATGCTCAATCTGATAATCAGTTTTTAGGATTGCCGCATTTAATGTTTTAACTGCTTGAGGATCAGAAAAATCGATTGATAAGTTGCCATAAGGATTAGGCTTAACAAAGTGGGACAATTTGGGGCACTTTGAAATAAGCTCTTCAAAATCATAACCTTGGTTATGCTTATTACGAGGGTGTAAGGTCTTTGATATCGGTTTAGCGACTTTAACCTTCGACGATTGAGAAGGTTTATTCACCTTTTGAGTTTGCTTGGCACTTTTCGTATCGAGATTAGATTTACGTGCAGTGCCTTTGCTTGATGCTTTGTCTGCTGATGTCGATTGATTTTTATGTTTCATTAATCGTATAAGTACTTAGTAAACAATAAATTAACGACTATTTGTTGCCCAGTTTCTTCTTCTAGAAGCCTATTAACGGTTTCGTAGCACTCACGTCGAATGTCTTCACGGCCCGTTAATGATTTCACTTTGTCTTCCGCTTGGTTACCTAATACCTCAACAATTGCTGAGCGTAACAATGGATCATGATGCTCAATAAGCAAAAGGTGATCAGGATCTTTTACCATCAATTCTACACTGATTTTAACAAAGCCTAACTTCTTACGGTTTGAAATGTAATTCGTCACTATGTCAGGTTCAAACCCATAATAAGCAAAGTTTTCTACCGTTTTTTCATCGGCACTATATACATTCATCGATAACATCATTGAAAGTAAAATTGCGTATACATACTTTGCCATAGTTAAACAAACTCCATTATTTATATAAGCTCTGTCGTGATAAACTGCACTCGTTGTGTACATTGTAACGAGTAATGAATGAAAGTGACCAGCCTTAGCTTCCCTTATGGTGAATCAATCCAATGGTTTTCACCTGAGAATTTCAATTCTATGCCAAAAACAGCGCTAAAAGAATGGTTACTTGCCACAGGCAGTTTAACTCAAAAATTAAGAAGCTGTTGCCAACATTTTGAAGTCAAAGTACTTGGGGAGCATCTAACGACCCCGTTAGCTGGCGAATGTCCTCATCAACACCGCGTTTGGGTTCGAGAAGTTTTATTATGCCTCGATGGCGAACCTTGGGTTTTTGCACGGACATTAATCCCCGAAGTATTAACCACTTTTCACCAACATAACTTCAAAGCACTCGGCACTAGACCCTTAGGTGAATTGCTATTTTCAAGTAATGATATTGTCCCAGGAAAAATTGAAGTTGCTGAGTTTGAAAGTTGCAGTAAGCTAGCCCAACTGGCCACCAGCTTATCTCAAGAGGTGAACGCGCCTTTATGGGGGCGTCGCCGTTATTTCAATTTAGCTAACCAAGACATTATCGTCAGCGAAATATTCTTACCAGCTGCTGTCGCTAAGATTAATCAATCTATTTAATTCTAGAACAACGCCTAACAATAAAAAGGCAGGGATTTCGCCCTGCCTTTTAACATATCTTGTGTCTTCGCTAAAACAGCGTTAACAGCGCTTTTGTCTTCCAGAGGCAAACAGACCCAATAAAACAATCGATAACCAACCAAGGCTACCGCCACTGCTGCTTGATGGCTCCACTTTTTCTTCTGCTATCTCAGCTGGCAAAGTTAAACTCCATGCATGCCGCTTTTCAGTGCCCTTTTCATCAGTGACGCTCAGCACGATAGTATAAGACCCAGCTAAGGCATAGGTATAATTCTCAGGGCTCATACCCACTATCGTATTGCCATCACCCATATCCCATGAATAATTCAACTCACCAAAGCCACCCGTCGTGGTATTAGTTAACTTAACCGTCATACTGTCATCGCCAACAACTGCAATCTCAAAATTGGCGTTCAACTCAATGATCACTTCAACAATCTGATTGTGAGTCACAGTTGCCCCTTCTGAGTCAGTCACCGTCAGTGAGACCACAAAGGCATCTGATGAACTATAGGTGTGCGTTGGGCTAGCCAAAGTACTGGTTGCATTAGACTCACCAAAGTTCCATAAGTATGTGTAATCAGCACTACCACCTTGGATTACAGCACTAAAGTCAGCGGTATAATCAGTAACGACAACCTCAAAACTGGCTTCAAGAGTCGACTCGTCCGGATTTGTAACCACCGCATTTCGCTTAAACTCTACTGTCGCGGTGTCACTATTTGATGACTGAGCTATCACACTCATGGTTAAACCTAGCTCTTGCAATACCAAGCCTGATTGAGGTTTTAATGGCGCACTATAATCTCGACTGTCATCAAACAAACTGCTGTTACTCAAATGAGTATCCGATGCATAAGCTGATTGTGGATATAAACTGAAACTCGCGTCACGGATCTGTACATCCGTGCTGTTATTGCCAATAAGGTTTTGATCCGCATCAACAACACCAATTAAGCCGTAACCTGCATGCTCACCAACGTTATTATCTTCATAATTACTGTTTTCAAGCCAAAGCAGCACACCGGCCTCGTAACCGATATTTTCAAGACCTTGGTCAATGCCTTGATAGTTACGCAGCTGGACAATATAACGCTGAGGCAAACCGGGTAAGGTATCTTCAATTCGGTCAAAACCATTGAGAGTGACAGCCCCAGCAACTTCAGCACCATCTTGAAGTATCACACTTCCTTGATGATTTATTTCAATATCATCAATAGCAATACCATAACCACCTACAGCCTCGTCGGTAATATAATTGATTTGAATTTGTACATTCTGCCCTGCAAAACTGGTTAAATCATAGGTGAGTTCAACCCAGGAATCAGAACCAATAGCACTGCTATTATCACTCGATAAGCCGGAAATATAGTGATTAACACCACCATAAAGTGGATTATTAGCCACGGTATGATTACCTTCAATGGCAACCCCATCAACCAATACTTGTGTGTAATCGTAGTCTACCTCGATATCCCAATGCGCTTGAAAAGACAGAGATAACGGCGTGCCAGCAGGTAAATCAGCATCAAAGCTCATGCTATTAGACATTAAATGACCTTTGCCTGAGTGATACTGATACTCACCTGTCAATGGCTGTTTAAAGTCGACTCCTGAGGATGGAATAGCAATGGAGAGTTGGTTAATATCATCAGCGTTCACTGCTGACACTAAATCAGCGCTAAGTCCTGACTGGTCAATATCGTCCCAACTAATTGATTGTTCGTTAACCCACTTGCCTTTATAACGCTCTTGTAAATATGAACGGGCATACGGACTAAAACCTGAAGGCCTGGTCCCTGCAATATAAGTTCCACCAGTCGATTGCCCGACCCAAGAACCACCAGACATTAATGACCAACTCCCGACAGGCGAACCATCACCACTATAAGCAGTGTCATACTCATCTGGTAAACCTAAGTCATGACCAAATTCATGGGTGATAACTCCCGTTGCCGAATCAATAGGCTGCACTGTGTAACCATAAACCTTCATTGATGTGCCAGGAATGGTGCTCCCAAAAGAGCTGGCACCGACAAAGAATCGATGCGACCAAATAGCATCAGTACCTAAGGCGCCGCCTCCCGCCTCTTCACCGACACTAGAGTGAAAAATAACAATATGATCAATAATGCCATCAGCTTCATCCAAATTACCGTTGTTGTTCACATCATAAGGATCTTCAATATCAAACTGGGCTAGCTCAGCACTCGTCATGCCAGCAACAGCTTTGGTCACCGCTTCCATGACTAAATCCGGAGCCGCCATATCATTGTCATCATTATCTGTGTCATTGCCACCATAATGCGCGGCATTATTATCTGCAGTAACCCAGCCTTTAACTTCACCGTTAAAGGTAAAAGTATCACCGGATGCTTGTTCAAAATACTGATATGCAGTTTCTAGGTTTTCACCATTAGGACCAGTAAAGCCAGTGGTAGAAAACAAAATGTCTTCATAATGTGCCACTGAATAATCATTGTAATACATACCTGTATCGGCCGCTGTCAGCCGATTGTCGTTGTATGGCAAATCAGGAAAATCGACTAGAACAGCAAGCACATTTACGCTTTTCTTTATGTCACTATCAGCAAAGGCAACAACAGAGGCCGCATTTTGCAGCTTAGTTCGTGCGATTTGATTCACACGTTTAGTTTGCGCTAATGGTACCGCATGATTGTTTGCGCGAGTTTTACGCGTAAAATTAGCAACTGCAATTTGCTTTTCAGCATCTGAAGCATCAACACTCAGCTCACCCCGTTTCGTTAACCAATAAACAATTTGTTGCGGGTTTATCACCCCTGCATCGGCAGGTGATGTGTGCTTTACTGGAGCCGCCAAGGAAGGAGCACTCAAAATTGCCGCCAAGGTTAATGCTAAAGGAGTGATAAAAGATGACTTGCGGTGCTTTAATATATTAACCATAACTACTTCCCTTGATTACATTTCTTGTAAGCATTATTGCGCTTAGCGATATATTCATTAACAACAGCTTGCTGCTCAGCAGCAGTCATCTCAGAAGTAATATCTCCTCGCTTTAGTAAATTGTTTCTAATTCCTTGAGTGTCCAGCGGAGGCGGCGTCGCACCGCATTGAACTTTAGGAGGCTTAATTTCTGCATGGGTATTTTGAACTGCAGTTTGGTGGCTGCATGCCAGTAAAGAACCGCTTAAAAGTACTGCTAAAATCCGTTTCATAAGTCAACTTACAACATTGTAGATTAACCAAACATTAACAGTTGTTACCGCGTGATCACAAATTAAATCCACAGAATTTTAACCCCATTTACATAGCCAGTGTTTACATAAATAGACAGTGGTTAAGCAAGATAAATAAACTGAATTTTTTCAGCTTGTTAGCCTTGAACAATGACAACAAAAAAGGCCGCAATTGCGGCCTAGGTATACATACTTTATTTAAAAGGTTGAGCGCTTATGCAGTGCTTTTCAAATAACTCGAAACACCATCTAAGAACATTTGTACTGAAATCATCACCAATACCATTCCCATCAGTCGCTCAACCGCAGTGAGTCCTTTTTCGCCCAGTAGTCGGGTGAATACTTTATAAAATAGTAAAATCACCGCACTCACGCCCCACGCGGCAAGCAACGCAATAGTCCAGTCAGTCATTCGGGAGCTATCACTATGGGCAAGTAGAATTAATGCCGCCAATACAGAAGGGCCAGCCATTAGTGGGATTGCCATTGGTACAATAAAAGGCTCTTCGCCTGCAGCAAGTCCGACGACTCCGCCCGGCTGCGGAAATATCATTTTAATCGCAATTAAAAATAAAATAATACCGCCAGCAATACTCACCGACTCTTGGCGTAAATTGAGGAAATTAAGTATCGCTTCGCCAGCAAATAAAAACAGCAGCATGATGGCTAACGCAATCAACAACTCACGAATAAGCACGCGACGACGTTTTTTAGGTTCGATATGTCGCAAAATTGAGGCGAAAATCGGTAAATTCCCTAAAGGATCCATGATCAAAAATAGCATCACAGCAGCTGAAAATATGTCCATTACAAATATTCTATTATTAATTAACAAAGAAGCGCCATTGTATACTTAATGAGGCTGTTTTGGAGGTATGAACAGTAAGATTTGTTTATATTTGTCGGTTTTCGTGGATGTTTACCGTGTAAATTCTAAAGATGATGAATAATCAAGCTAAGCAAGTATTAAGTTAAATGAAATACTAGGATATACTTGATTGTTTTTTTCGTTTCTTTGATTCTTTTGGATTCCATGCTCTATCTTGTCGCTAGTTGTATTGCACTTTTATTCGGACCACTTTTTTATCGCTACTTCTCATCGGGAAGTGGGCTACAAAAAGGCTTGGACGGATTTATCTTCGTCTCTTTAGGCGGGCTAGTGCTTATTCATATTTTGCCTGAACTACTCGAACACGGCGGGATTCTCACATTATTATTTGTCGTGCTTGGCCTTTGGGGGCCTACAGCAAGCGAACGACTATTTCATCGATATTCTGAAATCACTCATAACGTCACCTTAACCCTAGGGATTGGTGGTTTATTGCTGCACACCATTACTGATGGCGGTGCAATGGTATTGGCTCAGCAAGAAGGTAATTCAACTTTACTTGCTCTTGGAGTCATCATGCATCGACTGCCTGTTGGTGTGGCTATTTGGTGGTTATTAAAGCCGCAAGTAGGCACAAAGTGGGCGAGTGCAGTGCTTGTGGCAATGATGGCATTAACCTCTGTGGGTTATTTTGCCGGTGAGCAACTACTACAGCATTTAAGCATCGACAATACTGTTTACCTCCAAGCATTTGTTACTGGTTCTATTTTGCATGTGGTGCTACATCAACCCCATGGCAATCAAAATGATGATGTCCAAGGTCGTTACCAATATCAAGCGGGTATTGGCAGCTTACTGGGTGTTGGATTACTAGCATTGTTATTACTTGTTGATACAGGTGGTCATAATCACCATAGCCACGGCTCAGATCAATTTATGACTTGGTTACTCACAATCTCACCAATTCTGATTCTAAGCTATTTGATCGCGACGGCACGATTTAAAGCGGGTTTATCGCCTTTAAACGAAGGGTTAGCTAGTCGCTGGCTACAACGTTTAGCGGGCCCTGAAGCATTGATAATTACCCTATTATTACTCGGTCCATGGTTTGCAATATATCAAGCCATTGGTTTATTGGTTATTGGTACATTATTGAGTTTAGGTAACGTTGAGCTTACTGATCCCCATGAAAACCTACCGCAATCAGCATGGCGTTTTGGTTTTGCACACTTGGTAGATAGAAGCGCCCCTTGGATTGCTTTAAGCCTTATTTTGGCGAACTTAATTGGTCACCCATCGATACACCTTGAGCACCCAGCGCTGCAAGTATTGATTCTGTTAGCGGTATTTTTACCAATGCGTTTCTGTAATCTAGGTGCTGCGGTATTAGCCCTTTCACTAGCCTATAGCGGCTGGAGTAATGTGGCTGTTGCGTTTGCCTTAATCGCTGCGCCCGTACTCAGTATTAGTCAGCTTAAACTGATGAGTTGGGGAATGCGCGCCGCTTTATCGACAGTGTTAGTTGTAGCTTTGTTATTTGCACATCACTATCTTGTCGATTGGCACCAATTATTAACCTTGCCAGATAGCATCAACATTACTGCTGCTGTGGTAGTAGGGTTAATCTTTAGCGCCAGCTTATTGCGTTTAGGCCCAAGAAAATTCCTCAGTCGTTTGCTGATTAAGTTTAACAGCCACAGTCATGATCACAGTCATAAAGACGGCCATGAGCACAATCACGGTCATCATCACTAAACTTATGCCAGCTTATTCTAGCCAAGCATTGTCGTAGCGCTTGCTGCGACAATCGCGCAGCAGGATATAACGGTAACGTCTTAATTTAATCCGTTTATTTCACCCATACTGCTTTACTAATGCTTCACCTGTAAATTTTAGGTTATGATGTTTTATCATCTTCTTTAGGTAGAGCTTATGTGCATTTTATTTATCGCTGTCGACATGCATCCCAAATGGCCTTTGATTGTTTGTGCTAATCGCGATGAGTTTCATCACCGCCCTACTGAACCTGCGCACTTTTGGCCAATCGCAGCCAGTTCAACTAACCAAGCCACATCCTCAGCAGCTCAAATCCTAGCAGGTAAAGACTTACAAGCAGGTGGCACTTGGCTAGGCGTCAATAAACTCGGGCAATTTTCAGCCTTAACCAATATACGCCTCCAATCTGAACATGAAGGCATGCGTAGTCGTGGCGAGTTAGTGCTTAAAGCCCTATCGGGTGACGGCTTATTGAATCAACAATGGTTACATCAGCATAGTGACAACTACAGCCCATTTAATCTGGTTTATCAGCAAGATAACCAGCTATGGTGTTTTAATAGCGCTACAGCGGAAAATTTACCATTGAGCAAAGGATTTCATGCGGTCAGTAATGGCGCGTTAGACGATGTTTGGCCGAAAATGGCTAAAGGGCAACAGGCGTTAGAGCAACATGTATTGAGCCATGACGAGCCAGATATAGCACAAATGCTATCATTTATGCGCGATGAATCTGAGGCAGATGACACCGGTTTGCCAAACACTGGTATTGATCTTGAGTGGGAAAGATTACTTTCAGCGATATTTATTAAGCACCCAGAATATGGCACTCGTTCCACCAGCGTGGTGATGCAGGACAGTAAAGGTAATATTGAATTTACCGAAGTACGTTACGACGGTAAATCCAGAAATCTAGGGCAACAACGATTCAGTATAAGCACTGAATAGCTTGCCCATTTTATAAAATAAGCCGCTAGTCTGATGAATGATCATGGGTAATAACCCACTTATCATCAATACGTTCAATCAATAAGGTAAACACACCACTTGGTTTGTCCTTAGCCCGTTCTAATGTCCAGCGCCCAACGACGAGTGCCGCATAGTTACTGAGCATTTTAATTTCTCGCACTTTAAAGTTGAGCTTGCCCATTCTGGCAGAGGTTGGATAGCTACGCTTGTAACTGGCTAATATTGAATCCCAGCCATAGTTGTACTTACCATTAGACACAAAACGCAGCTTGTCGCTTTTCCAGTAACCTTGCATGTAAGCGTCAATATCACCGCTATTCCAGGCTTTTTCTTGGTTAGAAATAACAGAGCGAATGCGATCCGTTGGAATTGCACTGTCTGAATTCACTTCATCTAAAGAAATAGGTGCAGCATCTTCTGGGTTTATATCAACAGCAGCAACGGGGGTTACTGGTGTAAAAGCTTCAGGCTGCTTTGGCTTGTCATCATTATCAGCCACATTAGCCGGTTCATCAGGTATCACTTCACTGATGTCTGTAACAACGTCTTCTACAGCAGTTTTTGTTTCAGCAATATCTACAGCTTTAATTGAGCCCACTTGCACTTTTTCAGTGGTTGTTGGCTTTAATGGTACTGATTTGAGAGCTTGCTCAGTCGGTGTTTCAGTAACCGTGTCAGCTTCTGCTACTGTTTGAACTGCCGTGTTATTTTCTGCAGCCGGTAAGGTGTCCATCGAGACTTTTTCAGTCGCGATACTCACCATTGAAAACAGCACACAAAAAACGCTGCTACTGATTATTGTAAGGTGCTTCACACACTCTCCTCGCTGATTGGATATGCTTGATTTCTCCAGAAGAAAAAAAGAATTAGTCCTTTTGTATTACGACAATGAATACGATAGGTTAACTATCACAGCATTGACGCTTAAAATGGGTTTGTAATCTGGCATTTTACCGACTCAATCGACACTGTAATCAGGCCGGTATTGTTTGGTAAACAAATCATAACCCAAATAATATTCGTAAAATATTTCATTATCTTATCGTTAGATTCTAGCGTATCAGATACAAATAAACTGGAAAATAGTCCATGTTTCGCAAAATTAGTTTATCGCTACTCACAATATGTGGTTGGCAGTTTGAGGGGAGCGCGCCTCATGATGGCCAGTTCATTATGGTCGTTGGCCCGCATACCAGTAATTGGGATTTTATTATCGGAATCATTGCGCGATCTGCGCTGGGGATAAACATCCACTTCTTAGGTAAACACCAATTGTTTATTCCACCTTGGGGCTGGTTCTTCAAATGGCTCGGTGGCAGCCCTGTTGATCGCCGTAAGAATAACAACATGGTCGATGCAGCAGTGCAGCATTTTGAAGCCGATAATCAATACAAACTAGCATTAGCCCCTGAAGGAACACGCAGTGCGGTTACCCGTTGGAAAACAGGATTTTACCATATTGCGGTAAAAGCGAAGGTGCCCATTATTACTGTGGGACTGGACTTTTCACGTAAATCGATAGTGCTCAATAAGCCGATAGATACCAGTGATGATATGTCAGCGGACATGAATCAGATACTGGATTTTTTTCGCGGTATAACGGGACATCACCCTAAGGTGATCCCTGATTATCAGCCTTCAAAAACACAAAAGCCAAACTAGACAAGGTTAGTTCGGCTTTTGTTTCTGTCACTTTAATCAAAAAGCTAATAACTAAAGTGCTAATGCACTTTAGTGTCAGGTTTAATACTGCGAATATCGTTACCCGTTGGGTTTTGGAATGCTTTTAAACCAAACTCAGGCAGGATGGCAAAGATATGGTCAAAGATATCAGCTTGGATCCCTTCATAAAATGCCCAACGCGTATCGTTAGTGAAGACATACAATTCAATAGGTAAACCTTCAGTGGTTGGCGCAAGTTGGCGCACCATTAAAGTCATGTCTTTATGAAGCTTATTATTATGGCGAAGATACGCATCTAAGTAAGCTCTAAAGGTGCCTACATTCGTTAAGCGACGACCATTCACTGGCATATCAAAATCATTAACCTGCTCATTTGAGTGATTGATTTCTGATACGACTTTAGGAAAGTAATCTTTGAGGTAATTCACTTTTGATAATCGTTCTATTTCTTGTTCAGATAAAAAATGAATACTATTCACATCAAGATTAATTGCGCGCTTGATACGACGACCACCTTTTTCAGACATGCCACGCCAGTTTTTAAATGCATCTGATACCAACGCATAAGCTGGGATCATCGTAATGGTATTATCCCAATTACGTACTTTTACGGTATTCAGCGACACCTCATCTACTGCGCCATCTGCGCCGTATTTATCCATTTGGATCCAATCGCCTTTACTCACCATGCGGTTGGCCGCAAGCTGAATACCCGCAACAAAGCCTAGAATCGTATCTCTAAACACCAACATGACTAAACCCGTCGCCACACCTAAACCACTTAAGAAATAGACGGGTGACTGATCAGCAAGCACTGAAACCGAAATAATGACGCCAATGAAAAATAAGAACAGTTTAAACAGCTGCACAAAACTTTTTACAGGCAAGCGACGGCTAATAAGCTTTACATCGGCAATTTCATTTAAGGCATCAAGACCTGCATAAATCGCACGAATAATAAAAATTACCACCAGTACGCTTAAACCGCGATCAAGTATGACACCTAATAAATCCTGATGGGTCAACACGATAGGTACGAATAGGTCGAGGATAAATGCAGGTACTAACAAGGCTAACTTTTCAAGCACGCCATAGCGCATGAAGATGTCATCCCAGGTCACTGCAGATTTGCGAATAACAGCATTAACCGCCTTAACAAAGACTTTTTTAGTAATGTAGTAAGCAATCGTTGCGACTAAAAAGCTGACAAACAATAGAATTGATGTCGCCACGCTATCGGAAGGCTGACTATTCACCCCTGCTTCCAGTAACCACTGGGCAATATCTGCGCGTAACTCGTTATCCACTACTTTCATTCCTTAATGACCAAAAAATCATTGGCTAACATATCATATTTCTGCTTTGAAACGATGGCAATCAAATATATGACAAAACATCAGTAAGCTTCCCACTGACATAAAACAAATTGTTAACACTAATGGCCTATTCAACGATATCGGCCGCAAAAATACGGGCAAATATTGACCTCAGATTGGCAAACCCTAACAATAGCGCCATCCAATCAGGTAGAGGTATTCATGAAAAAAATCTGGCTTGCCATTACATTCTCTATTAGCTTAGTTGCTTTTAGCCAACAAGCTCAAGCAAACACGACTGAAGAAGGTCAACAATACACTCCGTCAGTAGCCTTGCTGGTAGATTATGTTGATAGCCGTGGTGATATGTTTGGTGTCACGATTGCTGCAAAACATTTCGACCCAGATTACGCCGATTGGGGCTATTACATTGGTTATGCTTGGGGCGATAAATACGATCTTGATGTGCCTGAGCCTGGCGAAGGTTATGCTAAAGAATACATGTGGCGCTTTGGTCTAAGTTACAGCCTAACCCAAGACTTAAGTGTCTATGGTGGCGCAACAGCCTACATTTATGAAGAAAACACCACTGATAATATTGTGCCTTTCATTGTCGGCGGTGAGCCTGTGTGGGAACGCAGCCGCAACAAAGAATGGGGAGCTGAGTTTGGCGTGAGATATAACGTCACCAAAGGCTTTGTTATTGGTGCTGGTTACGATACGAGTGCTGATGCTGCCATTTTCTCTATTGGTGTAACCATGTAAGCAGATTGAGACTTGATGATCTGCAAGCAATGTTAAACATAAAAAAGGACCCTAAGGTCCTTTTTTAATGCTTGATTCTTCGCTTTGAACGATAAGCGAAAAATTAAAAGCTCGCTAACATTCCAGCAGGTAAATAGCGATTAAAGCTCGCGGTATAAAGTAAGTCTGTCGCGTTCTCAATGTCAGGTGCAAAGAAGCGATCTTTATCATAATAAGCCACCACTTCACGTAACTCAGCTTTAGCACTAGCAACCGCATCACTTGGCGCTAATGGCTTACGGAAATCCAGCCCCTGTGCAGCAGCAAGTAGCTCAACCGCTAACACACCTCGGGTATTTTCCGACATATCGCGTAAACGGCGCGCTGCAAACGTGGCCATCGAAACATGGTCTTCTTGGTTTGCTGAAGTCGGTAAGCTGTCTACTGAAGCTGGGTGAGCATAAGTTTTGTTTTCAGATGCCAATGCAGCCGCTGTCACTTGCGCAATCATAAACCCTGAGTTAACCCCGCCATTTTCCACTAAAAAGGGTGGCAGTTTAGATAAACTAGAATCGATTAATAGCGCAATGCGGCGCTCAGCAATTGAGCCTAACTCAGCAATCGCAATGGCTAAATTATCTGCCGCCATTGCCACTGGCTCAGCATGGAAATTACCACCTGAAATAATATCACCAGTGTCTTGGAAGACTAATGGGTTATCCGTCACACCATTTGATTCAACACCTAATACTTCAGCAGCATGGCGAATTTGAGTTAAACACGCACCTAATACCTGTGGCTGACAACGCAGTGAATAAGGGTCTTGTACCTTTTCACAATCCACGTGACTGGCACTGATTTCAGATTCATCACCCAATAAGTTACGGAAAATCGCGGCAGAATCAATCTGACCTTTTTGGCCGCGTGCCGCATGAATACGTGCATCAAACGGACTACGACTGCCCATTGCCGCTTCAACGCTCATGGCGCCGATGACCGAACTCGCCGCAAATAAGTCTTCTGCATGGAATAAACCTTCAAGGGCTAAAGCTGTTGACGCTTGCGTGCCATTCAATAATGCTAAGCCTTCTTTGGCCGCTAATTCAATCGGCTCAAGACCTGCAATTTCCAGTCCTTCTGCTGCAGTGATAATTTGCCCTTGATAGCTCATTTCACCTTCGCCCAATAACGGCAAACACATGTGTGACAGGGGCGCTAAATCACCAGATGCACCCACTGAGCCCTTTTCAGGAATACACGGATAAACTCCTGCATTTACCAATTGAATAAGGAAGTTAATCACCTCTATGCGAATACCTGAAAAACCACGGCTTAACGAGTTAATTTTTAACACCATCATTAATCGTACGGTTGCATCTTGCATGTATTGGCCAATGCCCGCGGCATGGGACAATACAATTGAGCGCTGCAGCAGCTGTAAATCTTCAGGCGCAATTTTGGTGTTCGCCAATAAGCCGAAACCGGTATTAATACCATACACTGTGCGGCCTTCATCAAGTACTTGCTGCACTAAACCTGCACTCGTATTAATATCAGCTTTCGCTTCTTCAGCGAGTGTTACATGGACAGCACTGCGGCTAATTTTACGCAGCTGGGCTAATGATAACGTGCCAGGACTCAGCAATAATCTATGTTGTGTTGCAGTCATTACTTGACTCCTTGCATCGGTAAATCAAGACCTTGCTCTTCAGCGCAGTCAATCGCAATATCGTATCCAGCATCAGCATGGCGCATGACACCAGTGGCAGGATCATTCCATAAAACTCGACCTAAACGCTCAGCTGCATCATCGCTACCATCAGCCACAATCACCACACCAGAATGCTGACTAAAGCCCATACCAACACCACCACCATGATGTAATGACACCCATGTGGCGCCACTTGCCGTATTTAATAACGCGTTCATTAATGGCCAATCAGACACTGCATCTGAACCATCAAGCATAGATTCAGTTTCACGGTTTGGACTGGCAACAGAGCCAGAATCTAAATGGTCACGACCAATCACGATCGGCGCCGACAGTTCGCCATTCTTGACCATTTCGTTAAACGCTAACGCTAAGCGAGCACGGTCTTTCAGTCCGACCCAACAAATACGAGCAGGTAAGCCTTGGAACTCAATACGTTCGCGGGCCATATCAAGCCAATTATGTAAATGCGGGTTATCAGGAATAAGCTCTTTTACCTTGGCATCAGTTTTATAAATATCTTCTGGATCACCCGATAATGCTACCCAGCGGAAAGGGCCAATTCCTTCACAGAATAACGGACGCACGTAAGCAGGAACAAAGCCAGGGAAATCAAACGCGTTTTCTACGCCTTCCTCAAGAGCCATTTGACGAATGTTATTGCCGTAATCAGTCGTTGCAGCGCCTGCAGCTTGCAGCGCTAACATGGCTTTGACTTGTACCGCCATTGATTGTTTCGCCGCTTTAACCACTGCAGCTTCATCTTTTAGGCGCATTTCTGCAGCTTGGGCTAACGTCCAACCTTGAGGTAAATAGCCGTTTAACGGATCGTGTGCCGAAGTTTGATCGGTTACTACATCAGGCGTTACACCACGCTCAACTAACTCAGCAAAAATATCCGCAGCATTACCCAGTAATCCGACAGAGACAGGAGTACCTGATGCATTCGCTTGCTCAATCATGGTTAATGCTTCATCCAGTGAAGTGGCTTTTTTGTCGACATAACGAGTACGTAAGCGAAAATCGATGCGGGTTTCGTCGACTTCACATGCCAGTACTGAGTAACCTGCCATAGTGCCAGCAAGAGGTTGTGCACCACCCATACCACCAAGGCCGCCTGTTAAAATCCACCTACCTGCAGCACTGCCATTAAAATGTTGTTTTGCCATGGCAACGAAAGTTTCATAAGTCCCCTGAACAATGCCTTGGGTACCAATATAAATCCATGAACCTGCAGTCATTTGGCCATACATGGCCAGGCCTTTTTTATCGAGCTCATTAAAATGCTCCCAGTTAGCCCAATGCGGCACTAGGTTTGAGTTTGCGATAATCACACGCGGGGCATTGCTATGGGTTTTAAACACGCCAACTGGTTTACCTGACTGCACTAATAAGGTTTCATCGTCTTCAAGACGTTGAAGCACTTCAATGATCTTGTCATAACACTGCCAATCACGAGCTGCGCGGCCGATACCACCGTATACGACTAAGTCTTCAGGGCGCTCGGCGACATCAGGATGAAGGTTATTCATTAACATGCGCATGGCAGCTTCTGTTAGCCAGCTTTTACATGCGAGCGTAGTGCCATGAGGCGCAATAATATTGCGACTAGGGTCGTGTCTGTTATTCATTGTACTTCCTTCAATTATCTTCAATCGTTTCGCACTGACTGCGCTAACGATTTGGCTTTATTATTAATTTACTGACTAAAAGTTAAATGACCACCTAGGCTAAATTTGCTACCTGGATGGGTTAAACGGGCAAAACTCACCACACCTTTACGAGACCAGGTGCGACGTATAATTTGTAAACAAGGTTCAGCTGCAGTAATGGCAAGCAGCTGCTGGGTTTGCTCATTGGCAATCACGGCTTCAACGGTATGACGAGCCTCAGTTAGCGGTGCAACCTTAGATAAATATTCATGGGGAGTAAGCTGGTTGAAATCTTGCTGTAAATAATCAGGGATCATTTGTGGGTTCACATAACGCTCTTCTACCTGCAGGGGTTGCTCTTGTTCGCAATGCACCAACACAGAATAAAACACAGGGCTACCTTCTTCTAAGCCCAGCGAGATCGCCACCGCACCTTCTGCGCGAACTTGCGACAAGGCTAACTGTTTAACGCTATAGCCATGGCCGCGCTCTTTAATTTCATCGGCAATATTACGAATATTTAGCAGCGATGATTGAGACTTCAGCCCAGCGACAAAGGTACCTAGACCTTGGCTTCTTTCTAACACACCGGATGCAACTAACTCAGTTAATGCTCTGCGGGCGGTCATACGGCTACAGTCCATTAATTCAGTTAACTGGTTTTCTGATGGCACTCGATCATTTTCTTTCCATTCGCCCGACTCAATACGGGCTAAAATGTGCTGCTTGATTTGCTCAAATTTTGCTAATGCCATCGTGTTATCCAATCTGGTTATCAGGTCAATCGTGGTTATTAGGTCTATTGTCATCAGGGCTTTATTGCTGCAAACAACACCGATATCATGGAATAATGGGTGATGAAAGCCACTTAATGGCTAAAAACTCAGCACCAACCTTACCTTGTATATACAAGTAAAAACAAGTATTGTTTTGCTATTATTCTTTCAATTTATTGCTAATGCTGGAGTTGCCATGTCGTGGGATCATGTTTGGATAGACGTTAATTTAGCTACAATGGATCCAAACAATTCAGCCGCTTACGGTGCCATTACCGATGCCGCTATTGCAGTTAAAGATGGCAAAATTGCATGGCTTGGGCCTCGAAAAGAATTGCCTGATTTCGATGTGTTTTCGATGCCGGTATACCGCGGCAGAGGTGGATGGATAACCCCTGGTCTTATTGATGCTCACACCCACTTAGTGTTTGCTGGTAGTCGCGCCAATGAATTTGAAATGCGCCTTGAAGGGGCAAGTTATGAAGATATCGCCCGCGCTGGCGGCGGCATCATATCAACGGTTAACGCTTGTCGAAACGCTGAAGAATCAGAGTTATTCGAGCTTGGCCGTCAGCGCTTAAATGCCCTAGCCAAAGAAGGTGTTACGACCGTTGAAATCAAATCAGGTTATGGCCTAGATACTGAAACCGAGGTCAAACTGCTAAAAGTGGCTCGCGAGCTTGGTCGTAATCACCATGTAGATGTCAAAACCACTTTCCTTGGCGCTCATGCAATTCCACCAGAGTACAAAGACGATGTTGAGGGCTATGTGGATTTGGTCGTCAATGACATGCTGCCGACGGTTATTGAGCAAGGTCTTGCTGATGCTGCAGACGTATTTTGTGAGAATATTGCCTTTAATTTAGCCCAAACAGAAAAAGTACTTACCGCAGCTCAACAAGCTGGACTGGATATCAAACTCCATGCTGAGCAGTTATCCAATATGGGCGGCTCTGCGTTAGCCGCTAAGCTTGGCGCTAAATCTGTCGATCACATCGAATACCTTGATGAAGACGGAGTTAAAGCACTCGCGGCCAGTGGCACTTGTGCCACATTACTGCCTGGTGCCTATTACTTCTTACGTGAAACTCAGATGCCACCGATAGAGTTGCTGCGCAAACACCAAGTGCCGATTGTGGTGGCCAGTGACTTTAACCCAGGTTCATCACCAATTTGCTCAACCTTATTAATGCTTAATATGGCCTGTACACTGTTTAGGTTAACCCCTGAAGAAGCACTCAAAGGTATTACCGCCAACGCAGCAAAAGCGCTGGGAATAGAAGAAAAGGTCGGTGTTTTGGCCCAAGGCATGCAGGCTGACTTTTGCTTGTGGGATATCACTACCCCTGCGCAACTTGCCTACTCATACGGCGTTAACCCATGCAAAGATGTGGTTAAAAATGGCGTGTTAGTTCACCAATAATGCGGACCAGAGTCTGATTTCAACACAAAAAAGCCGACAAACTTTTTTACTTAGTTATGTCGGCATAATTTGCGATTCTAATGACTAAAGCTCTCGATTGAAAAAACAGCCTATTTATTCAAGTTCACTCACTGGAAGCCAGTTCACCTTCACACCCGCTTGCAAGAACATATCTTGGCTGACTTTAATTTTGTCACCCCAACGAGAAAGAAAATCTTCACTTTGCTCGGGGCAATAAACACCAGTGATCCCAGTTTGAATAATTTTTGCAGCGCAATTAGGACAAGGAAAATGCGTCACCCAGATATCACAGTCACCTAAATCACGCTTGGCGAACAAAATGGCATTTTCTTCTGCGTGCAATGTTTTCAGTAATTTCATTTCACGGTCATCGGTTTCAGCACTATCAGAAATCCCGTGGGGATAACCGTTAAAACCGACTGAAACAATACGGTTATGCTTAGTGATCACCGCGCCAACTTGCGTTGATGGATCTTTACTCCATGATCCAACTAGCTCAGCCATCTGAAAAAATCGTTTTGCCCATTTTGAAATCATAGTGACAGCCTCAAAAGTTGAAATAAAACACCTGTTATATGTCTATTCATAATACCTAAACTTCACCGTATTGGCAGCTAAATACATGGAATATCATTGATTTGAAGATAACTGCTATTCTAGACACCAATTTGACTAGCCATCAGACCCAATAAAGCTTAGGATCTTGAACAAGCAAATTTAAGGATTGGAGTACGTAGACACTATGGGTATTAGAGCGATTATCGTAGATACAGCTGGCACCACGACTGATCTAGATTTTATTCACGATGTACTATTTCCTTATTCAAAAAAAGCCATGGGCGACTTTCTGAATAAGAATCAGCACAACCCATTGGTTGAATACTGTATTAGTGACGTACGCGACCTTGCACTAGAACAAGACGCCTCTGTTGAACGCGTAACAGAAATCCTCGCGCAATGGATTGATGAAGACCGCAAAGCAACACCACTTAAAACCCTTCAAGGTCTTATTTGGAAACAAGGTTATGCATCTGGCGAGTTCACCGGTCATATCTACCCAGATTTCATCGACGCTATCCCACGATTTGAAGCCGCTAACATGCGAATCTATAGCTTCTCGTCTGGCTCTGCTGAAGCACAAAAAATGCTTTTCAGCCATAGTGATGCGGGTGATTTAACCCCTAAATTTAGTGGTCATTTCGATACGCGTACGGGTAACAAATTAGATAAGCAAGCATACTGTAATATCTTAAACACCATCAGCTTAAGCCCTAAACAAGTGCTATTCGTTTCTGATGTTGTTGAAGAATTAAAAGCGGCAGAAGCGGCAGGATTACATACTCGCCAAATGGTACGTTTTGATAATCAAAAAACCGCTAAATTTGCGCAAATCAGTGACTTCTCAGGATTAGATATCGACGCATAAAGATGTCTGTCCTAATATAAAAAACGGCCTCTGTGGCCGTTTTTTATTGCCTGTTGTAACGTCGGCAGTGACATCTAGAGCTAAAACTAGAACTAAAACTAAAACTAGAGTGACGCTTTAACACAGCTAAATATCCTCATTAAACAGTAGCACCACACTGCCACCACTTAGGGCACTATCAATATTGACCGTGACGCCAATTCCTACATTGGTCAGCCAAGATGACAATGAAGGGGTTTCAACTATCCAGCCCAAACCCGTTTCGTAATAGTGATTAGTGTTCATCGTTGCCACTGCATCACCCGTTAAATCAATGCGTTTGAATAGGAAGCGCATTTCATTGCGAAGCTCCATCATTGGCGGAAGTGCATAATGAAAAATAAAAGCATTACTGAAACGACCGACTTTAGGCGAGCCATCTTGCTGCGGGGAGTCGGTGTCAAACAGTTGCCCAAAAGCATAGTTATAACGGCTGATGAATTGCCACTTATTACCCCACAGCGTATCTTGATAGTGCAACTCAATGGTAGGGTCGAGCATCCAAGCTGCATATGAGGTATTAAACAAGCTGCCATCTAACTCATCTTGAAAATCACCAAAATCGCTGCGATAGTCAAAGTCATTTTCATAGCGAATCAAATGCGCACCCACGGCTAATTGTAACCACCATTTGTCTGATAGCAGATACTTCCAGCGCTGCTCAGCAAACAGTAAATAACTTTTCTCATTAAGTTTATCAACCAGTGTTATATCGTCTGATAGCTGTAATGATTGCTTAGAATTGATATAAGAAAATTTTGCAAATGTCGCTCGCTGCCATTCATCTTCTTTACCCTGCCAGTCACTTTCCCAGGGGATCGAATAGACGCTAAGCTCTTTTCTACGCTGTATTGAAGTCTCTGATCCTGCATCGAATCGGTCAAGACTGACAATATTGTTAGGGTCAAAATTGACTACGCCCAGTGAGATTAAACTTGCATCAGATAACACGATAGCTGAAGCAATATTACCTTTAGCAATATCGCTGATACTTTGTTCAATTACAGGTGCTGACATTGAAGCCTTTGCCAGCAACATAGATAAGCCGATAAAGATGCTATTACGGATCATGACTCCTCTTTAGCAGGAAAAGCCGGTGACACGCATGCTTTCACATCAAATGAATACCCATATCGACTTTCATCTTTTGCCGTGGGCAATACTTGTAAGATCTCATAGTCATTGAGCTCAACCACTTTACTATTGGGTTCAGATTCACAACGAGAATACTGGTTACCCTCAAAATAATAGATAAAATTGGCAATCGTCATTCTTACCATCAAGCGATAACTCTCTCGAATAATATCGTAACGTCGCTCAGCCGCTTCATCCGCCCCCACATCCAAACGTGTAACCTCGTTTTGTTGTACTTGTTTAATAGATTGTTGAACGGCATCCTCAATCACCTTTTGAGTACTCGCGGCGATATCTGGAGGAGTCACTTCGCTAATACTCGAAGTCACAGATTCAGGCGCTGGCATTGGCTCAGTAGAGCTAAGGTTTTCTAAGTTCTCAGCAGCTACAACTGTCTTAGTCTCTACATTAGCTTCGGCAATTTTCGCACCGACGGCTGAGAGCTTTTGCAAACCAGCTTCAATATCTTCAGTTTTTTCACCCGTTTCCTCTTCTAACAATTTGATCATTTTGGCTCTGGGATCACTGGTTTCAAAGGTGTTCTCAATATCACTTAATAAATACAGGTTAGCTAACACCACGTAAGCCAATATCATTCGCAGCAATATAGTGCGTTTTCGGTAATGTTCACTATTAGTAAAACGTATTGATTTAACGCCAAGCAAGTTAAGTAGTGGCATCAATACAAAGTAAATTGGGATGACGGCTTGCAGCAACATTAAAGCCACTCCGCTAACCAGTACGAACCATACCGGCATATAAAGCAGAATAACGAGATTGTGGGTATAGGTTAAATGATCTGCATCAACGCCTGAAACTTCATTAACTACAGAGGCTGCCCACACCAACGAAAAGTTAGCAATAATGGCGTAAAACAACAGCAGAAATGCTTTACCCGCTAAGCTATGCCAAGTTTTAGTAAACAATGGCCAAAACTCAATCATCATTGCAATCATGGCAATGATCCCCACCATCGTCACTCCATCAGTGGTAAACATCAAAAGAAAGGCGATGAAATACAACTTTTGCGCCACGGTCAGCTTACCGATGATGGTCTTAATATAACTGAGTATCACTCGAGGCAAGGCCGATACACTCTCAACGGGGCGATAAAGTAACTGCTGTAATCGTGGGTAGTTAAAAGAGTTCAAACGACGCATTCCATAGCAAATAGTGGTTTAACATTATCAAAACATATTGCCCAATTGATAGCAAAGCATTCCATGCTTGTTGAACTAGGTTTTGCCTGTTAACCTGAATAAAAATCAAACAAGCGTTTAACTTTATTAGGGAGCAAGATTTATATGGACCAGTTTATTCAGCAGCATGCGATTATTACCGAAATTCCAGTGGCATGGGGTGAAATGGACGCACTCAATCACGTCAATAATGTGGTTTATTTTCGCTACTTTGAAACCGCTCGGATCGATTTTTTTAGCCAGATAAACATGATGGCCGATCTTAAAGAAACCGCTGTAGGCCCTGTGTTAAGTGAAACCCACGCGCGCTATAAACGACCAGTGACATTCCCTGATACATTATTAGTCAGCGTCAATATTAGTGACGTAAAAGAAAATCGCTTTATCATGCATTACCGAATTTTCAGTAAAGCCCAACAAGTTGTGACAACCACAGGCACCGCCAATGTGGTGATGTTTAATTTTAAGACAGGCCAAAAAGCCAAGCTGACACCTGAACTACTCGCAGCGCTGGAACAGCATAAAGTAGCCGAATAGCCACTCAAAAAAAGCCCTGTATTTTGTGTATTCAAAATACAGGGCTTTAAAAAAGATAAGAAACCTACCTCTATAATCTACTCAATCTCACCGGTCAGTGCAGCAAGTTGCGCTTTTACTTCATCAGACATCGGCTGACTTTTTTCAGTTTGATAGTTGTAATGCACCATCGTCGTTTTGGCTTCTGCGGTTTGACGGCCGTTTTGCCAGCAGCTTTGTGCAATCTCAAAACTACTGTTGCCCACACGGCTGATATAGGTTTTAACCGTCACTTCTGCGCCATAAAAGGTTGGTGCATTAAAGACAATATTAAAGCCTGCAATAATCATGTTCCACTTCGACAAATCTTGTCCTGGGTTCACAATATCAAATACTGGATCGCGCGCAGCCTCAAACCACACAGGGATCACTGTATTATTGATATGCCCTAATGCATCGGTTTCACAAAATCGTGGCGTGAGATTTAAACTGAATTGATTATCTGACATACAAGCCTCTTATTTTTATTATGTGCGTTCAGTAATGATAAATAAAACCGCAGGCAGTGTATGACAGCTTTAAAAGTGAGTCACCCTATTCTGATTTTTCAAGCTCAAATGTCATCAAAGAAGTCTTTATTACGGATGTATTTGTGCATGTAATGAAAGGCAAAAGGCGACACTATCCAACTAAAAAAACTTAATAGGAATCGCTTTACCGGCGATATGTTTTCATAAATCCGTTCGTTATGCAGCCACAGCATTTTCCCCACATGAAAGTAAATACCTGGCAGTGGTGGCAAAAAAGTCACCACATCAATATCACAGCAAATACGATAAGTACGTCGATGTAATAAATACGCTTTTTGAAAGCTTTTAAACCCCGGTGACGGCTGGCCAAAAGTCACCACCCGCTTAATTGAGTTTGGGTATAATCGCTCTAATCTATCTGCGGCTAATATTGCCATTGAGCCACCTGATGAGTGACCAGTTAGTGAAATACGCTTACCAGCCAGAATCAACGGGTTGAGGATCATTTGTAACTGAGTGAAAAGACTAATATCAGCCTCATAATGCGGTGCTATCGGGTTAGTACTTTGCTCCAATAAATAGTCATAGCCAGAATGCACATTGTAACGACACCCTTTAAACTGCTTCGCTTTCGGCCAGCACTGACAATTGAGTAGCCATTCGTTCATAGTTTGCGAACCACGAAATACCACCAGCACTTCTTTTTTATTGTCACGCCACATAACTCGGGCACATATATTACCCCAGCGATTGGCAATTTCACGATAATTACCCCTAGAAAACCCGAGCTTTTCTGGCTCAAAGTCAGCACGGTAAGTCACCTTGCACAAAACAGCATAACGTTCGTATTGATAGCGTTTAAGTTTTTTCAAAAGTTACATATTCACAGGAATAAACTAACCAGAGAATAGTCGGCTTTTATGACACTTATGTGATGATCATTTATACAAAAATAATTGAGACAAAAACAACAGACACAAAAAAGGACGCTATTGCGTCCTTTATAATATGCTCAGAAAAAATTACTTAGCGTACATCGCATTAATTTCACGATCATACTTAGAGTAAATCTTCTTACGACGCAGCTTCATCGTGGGGGTAATTAACCCTGATTCCATTGAAAATGCTTCAGGCAGTAAGGTGAATTTTTTAATTTTTTCAAAGCCTGCTAATTCGTGTTGTAGCTCTTTTAAACGTTGTTCAAAGTGTTCAACAACTTGGCTGTGGCGTAATAATTCCATTGGATTTTCAAACTTAATCTCATGCTCTTTCGCCCAAGATTCTAGTGACTCGAACGCGGGTACAATAAGCGCTGATACATAGTTACGCGCGTCAGCCACAATCGCGACTTGTTCAATGAACGGGCAACAACTGACTTTACCTTCAACACGCTGCGGCGCAATGTATTTACCATTTGATGTTTTCATCAACTCTTTAATGCGATCGGTAATATATAGATTACCTTCGGCATCTAACATGCCTGCATCGCCGGTTTTTAACCAGCCATCTTCGAATGCTTCAGCGGTATCTTCTGGACGATTGTAATAACCACGCATCACCGTTTCGCCGCGAACTAAAATCTCATTATTACTGCCAATTTTCACTTCCATCGCATGTAATGGCTTACCGTTAGAACCCGATACTCGGTTATCTAAGGTATTACAGGTGACTGTTGCACAAGTTTCAGTCATGCCGTAACCACACAAGATTGGTACGCCAATACTATGGAAGAAACCACCAACATTCACGTCTAACGCCGCGCCGCCTACCGGCATAAACTTAAGGCGGCCACCTAATACATTTTGTAATTTGCTGAATACCAGCTTGTTGGCTAATTTCCACTGCAATGATAAACGTGTGCTTGGTCGTTTGCGCCCTTGAGTCACTTCAAATTGACGCGAACCCACACCAATAGCCCAATTAAATAGCTTCTGGCGGATCGCTGGTGCTGTACTGACTTTGTCATGCACGACGCTATACACTTTTTCTAAAAAGCGCGGTACGACACATAAGGTGTGCGGGCGTACTTCTGCAATGGCTTCTTTTACACGGTTAGTGTCACTTAAATAAACATTATGACCACCACGGCATAGAACATAGAAGCTCCAACCGCGTTCAAACACATGGCTTAATGGCAAGAAAGCAAGCGATACATCACCCGCTTTAAAAGCAATTTCATCATCATGCTGCTCTACCATTGACGCAATATTACGATAATCAAGCATGACGCCTTTAGGATCGCCCGTGGTGCCAGATGTGTAGATGAGGGTAAGTAAGTCATCAAGGTTGGTTTGCGATAAACGAGACTCTAGCTCGGTTGCACTTGCTGGCGTTGTCTCAGCAATTAAGATGTCATCAAAATGAAAATGTTCATCTGAGGCTAATTTTACTTGGCTATCAAACACCACAATGTGTTCAACAGTAGGACATTGAGCTTGGATCTTACAAGCTGTGGCATATTGGCTTTCGTCACCGGCAAAAATCACTTTAGCGCGAGCATCATTAACGATAAAAACTGCTTGTTCCATTGGGCTAGTTGGATAAACAGGTACCACAACAGTACGTGCTTTTAGCGCACCAATGTCAGCGCAGCTCCACTGTGGGCTATTTTGCGCCACAATTACCACTTTATCTTGAACAGCTAAACCAAAGTCGATTAACAGTTGTGCCACTTTATTAGTAATAGTATCAAACTGACTCCATGAAACTTTGTTCCAAGGAGCTGCCATCTCAAATCCTTCGAGTGCAATGTTATCTTCTAGCGCTTTACTTTGCTCTTGCAGAAGTCTGACTATATGAAATTTTTCGAGAGACATTAATAATTACCTTTTAGCTTACAAGTGTTCCGCTTTTTGGCATTCTACTGTATGCCTCCCATAAAAATAAGAGTTTTTAGTCTAAATTAGCGTCAATTCACAGAATAAGGTCGTTTTTTACAAACCAGCAACACCATTTTTCCATAATTTGTTTCTGCTGATAACGAGTAAAACTCCCATTAACAGGAGTAAACCTAAATCTCCCCAATAATAGCCAACGTTTATAGAACCTTGCTCCCGTAAGCCAACTAATGAAGTTGAAAGCCATATAGCACTACTAAAGACAAGCAGCATAGATAAGCTAACGTGCAAAGTAGATCGACTCATTGCACCGAACGCTAAGGCCAAACCAGATGCCCAAGTCGTCGTTGCGACGATATGTAAGCCCACCATCAGGGTTATCTGTGAGTTAAACAAAGCAGATAACAGGGTTATCAGTGACATAATCATTATCACGATACCCATTAAGCGTAATTGCGACTTAAAAAACTGCTCTACCAAGCCAGCTTTACCGTTAAAGCTTGGTAGCATGTATAGCGTCTCGGCTGCGCGCCAACGCTGAACACGTGTCCAGTGAATTAATGCGCATACCATAATCATTAACTGCGAAAGCACCATTAAAATGGGAAAGTCTGCATCTATGTAAGCTGCAAATAACACCCCAACAGCACTTAATACCAATGAAACAATCAACATCATGCCGAGCATTGGGCCAATAAAAAAACTGGCAGGATGTAGGTAGCGACTTAGCTTAATAAACCAAGGGTTTTGTCCCACTATTGGGCCAACCATCCACCCTGTTTCTAGGCCATTTAAATATATGGCACGAGCATCTTGATTCCAGCTGAAACGTTTTAGCTTCCGATCAATTAAGAACCCTAATAACACCGGGATCAATACAATATAATCAGCCAGTAATTGCGGAATATAGTTAATTAATTGCGGTGTAATCGGTAAGACTAAAAACACCAGCATGGCATAATTGAATCGCTGCGGTTTGATTAAACACGCATAAATAAACCCAGTACCAATACTGACAAAAAGCATCAATGTCGCGATACTGGTCAATTCACTTAGCTCAATTGCCACGAAACTCAGAAATAAGCTCACCGCCCATATACTGCTAGCTTGTATTAATACCTGCTTTCGATAATGAGGGATAAGCATTGCGCATTCATTGGCCGACAATTTAATCAATTGCCAGGCTACTGCGCAAGACATCGATAAAATAGTCATGCCTAAAGCAAGATTGATGACGTCAATTTTTTCAGGCTTAGTTATTATGGTGAGTATTGTCAGGCCACAACCCAGCAAAGCGACCATCAAAAAGCTCAGACTGCCAAAGTCTCTTAGCCATAGTGAGTAGAACCCTTTAAATGGGTTGCGAAAAGCATTTTTAGTCACTTTAGCGCTAGGTTGTGTTGAGGGCGACGGGCTATTCATCGGTGAAGTTCCATGAATAGTTGTTCAAGATTTAATGAGGTAGTATTGACCACGCCAGCAATGTCGATTTGATCGGCATTATCCACTAACACTTGTTGCTGATTGCGATTTAACACCGTTAACCCCTCGGGTAACTCTTGGTTATCTGCGAGTTGCACTAAAACAACCTCTTCCCGTAAGGCATCAATTTCTTTAAACAAGACTAATTCACCTTGTTTGAGCAGCGCGACATGGCTGGCAACACGTTCAAGATCGGAGGTAATGTGAGATGAGAATAGCACTGCAGAGCCAGACTCAAGCGCTAACTCAAATAAGTCACCCATAAACTGACGACGCACAATAGGGTCTAAACTGGCAACAGGTTCATCAAGGATCAGTAACTGGGGACGATACGCCATCGCCATAATTAGCGCTAAAGATTGACGCTGCCCTACTGATAACTTTTGCACTTGTTGTTTACTATCAAGCCCAAAACGAGCCAACCAATCAGTTTCAAGTGCTTTATCCCATTGCGGGTAAAAACTACTGTGTAATTCAAGAGCACTGGCAATAGTGAAACCTTCATAGCCAAACGGCTGTTGTGGCACATAGCCAATTTTAGCCTTCGCATCGATAGACAGGTCAGTGGCGGTTTCACCTAGAGTAGTAATATTACCTGCATCAATTTCTAAAATGCCTAAGGCTGCACGCATTAAGGTCGATTTACCCGCCCCGTTTTGCCCCAATAAGCCCACAACCATGCCAGCCGATAAGCTAAAGCTCAGTTGGGTTAATACAGCTTGGTCATCAAATCGTTTATCGACTTGTTGAAACTCGAGAATCACTTCAGAGTGTTCCATCAACTTGTTCCTTGTTATCTTGCGCTTACTGCTTGCTGTTATCAGTATTTAAAAAGATTAAATTAAGCTAGGACTACTTATCCCACTGCTGCTCCATCAACGACTTTAGATCATCCAAACAAATGCCTAATTGCTTAGCTTTAGTTATTAAATCATTGGCTTGAGATTCTAATAACTGCAAACTTGTCGTCGTAGGTGCATCTTGCTTATTAGCAACACGAGTAGGTTGCCCACGGCGGCGCTCTAGCCAGCCTTGTTCAACTAATTGCTGAATGGCACGGGATACTGTCATCGGGTTAACCGCTAAATGTTCAGCAAGTTGCCTCACTGATGGCAGTACTTGATCTACCTGCAGTTGGCCGCCCACAATCAATCGCACGATTTGTTCATGCAATTGTCGATAAATAGGTTCACCACTACTGGGGTTGACTTTTATTAGTTCTAGCATTAGCCTTTACTTACTGTATTAATACATTGATACACCGATACACTAATGTTAAGTTACCACAATCATCCTGAAATGCAAAAAGGAAAGATGTTATGAACATCGGAAAAGTTATGTTGCAAGGAACGTTTAATAAGGTTCGTAAGCCAAAGCTATTGGCTCGCCAATCAAAATTAATCAGCGCAATTCAAGTTGGTTTGCTCTCTATGCTTAGCTTGTCAGTGACAGCAGAAGAGACCACGTCAAGTCAGGCACCACTATCAGCTTGTTATGTTGATGGCCTATCAGAGCAAGTTCAATGCGGTTCATTAATGGTGGCAGAAAATCCAGCGATACCAGATGGCAAGCAAATCGCGATTCATTACGCAGTATTACCTGCGATTAAACCCAGCTTTAAAAAACAAGCTTTGTTAGCCATTGCAGGTGGTCCAGGTCAGTCAGCCATTGAAAATGCGGCAGGCTTTAATCGCGTGCTGGCGAAAGTGCGCCAAGATAGAGACATTCTATTAATTGACCAACGTGGTACTGGACAATCCAGTATTTTGGCTTGTGATGACGACAATATGTCAGCCTTATCTTTTAATGATGACGACATGGACTATGTTGCAGACACGCAAAAGTGTCTCGATAAGATTGATGCTGATGTGAGCCAGTACGGCAGTTTAACGGCACTTAAAGACTTTGAAGCTGTACGTGAACACTTAAACTACGACAAATTCCATTTATACGGCGTGTCTTATGGCACGCGTATGGCGCAACTTTATATGCGCGAATTTCCACAAGCGCTCGCCACAGTTACTTTAGATGGTGTGGTGCCAATGCAGCAAAGTGTGATTGCAATAGGTAGTGCTATTGATAGAGGCTACGCCTTATTATTTAAAGATTGTCAGAAAAACAACCAATGTCAGCAGCAGTTTCCTACGCTTGAGCAAGATTTTCAACAGGTAGATAACGCATTAGCTGAAGCGGCTATCGTCACGCAAACCCGCGATCCACAAACCGATGAAATCGCTGATTTTACTTTAACCCGTGGCAAGTTTAACGGCTCAATTCGTATGGCCTTGTATATGCCCAATATTCGCGCCTTAATTCCCCATGCGATTCATCAAGCATCCATCGGTAACTATCAACCCATTTTAGGTATTTATACCCTTACTGCCGACAGCACTGGGATTGCAATGGGAATGCATGCATCTGTGGTGTGTGGAGAAGACATACACCGCCTTACTGATGACATTCGCCAACGAGCCAAAGGCTCATACATGGCAACCACCATGATTGAGGGGTTAGAAGCCACCTGTAGCGTATGGAATATGCCGCAAGTTGATAGCAGTTTTAGTGATGCCATCGAAAGCGATATCCCCACCTTATTGTTATCTGGCGAATTAGATCCTGCCACCCCACCAAGCTGGGGCGAAATGGCCACCGAAAAGCTCAGCAATGCAAAACACTTTATCTCCAAATTCGCCACTCACGGGGTCGCATACCAAAGTTGCGGCAATGAGTTAATGGCAGATTTAGTCACGAGTGGCTCGCTGGACAATATCGATGGCGAATGTTTAGAAAAAGATGTGAGCCGTAGTTTTTACTTAAATGCCAACACCGTTGAAGTTATTCCAACGACAACTGAGGAAGAATAATCATGATTACTGTAACGAATCTATCTAAAAAAATTGGTGACGTGCAAGCACTTGATAACCTCAGCTTCAGCGCACATGACGGTCATATCACGGGTTTACTTGGCCCTAATGGCGCAGGTAAAACCACCTGTCTACGCACTGTATTTGGTTTACTTGCCGCCGATGAAGGTCATGCAGAAATTGACGGCATTGATGTCGCTAAAGAGCCAACTAAAGCCAAAGCACAACTGGGCTTATTCCCAGATCCATTTGGCCTCTATGAGCGTTTATCGCCTAGAGAATACATCAGCTACTTTGCCGAGCTCAGTGGCATGTCAAAAAATGACGCTAAACAAGCAACCCAAGATGTGATTGCTCAGCTCAAACTTGAAGATATTGCCGATAGACGCTGCAAAGGGTTTTCTCAAGGCCAGCGAATGAAAACTGCATTAGCGCAGGCTATTGTGCACAAGCCAACCAATATTATTTTGGATGAACCGACTCGTGGTTTGGATGTGATGAGTACACGCTTACTGCGTGACATTTTGCTCTCGCTCAAGGCCGCTGGACACTGCGTGCTGTTTTCAAGTCACGTTATGCAAGAAGTTGCCGCACTTTGTGACCAAGTGATTGTGATGGCAGACGGTAAAGTCGTTGCCACAGGCAGCCCAGAAGAGCTTTGCCAACAAACAGGCAAGGATTCACTTGAAGATGCATTTATACAATTAATTGGTACTGACGAAGGGATCGCAGCCTAATGAAAACAGTTATTGCAATGGTTCGCAAAGAACTCATCGACGCCATGCGCGACAAACGCTCTGTCATGGCTGGACTTTATTATGCTATCGGCACACCGCTATTAATGTGCGGCATGTTTATGGTGTTAATCGGACAGTTATCAAGCCCAGAAGATTTAAACATTAATATTACTAACAGTGACAATGCGCCTGATTTAGTCCGTTTTCTCAATAATCGCGGCATCAATGCCTCGACAGATGAAGGTGTCAGCGTAAAAGATGTCAAAGACATTGAGCTTATTATTAGTGACGATTACGCCGAGAATATGGCTAAAGCTAAACCTGCTGAAGTGACCTTAATTGCAGATAACTCTAATGAAAAGCTACAAAAATCAATTCGTAGAGTTGAGCTACAGTTGCAAGCTTACAGCAGTGAAATGGGCAGTTTACGCTTAATTGCACGCGGAATTAATCCAGCGGTTGTACAGCCAGTTAAAGTGATTGTAGAAGATCAGGCGACACCTGACTCTAAAGGTGGCTTTATTCTCGGCATTGCCATTTTCACCATGATTTATTCGGTGTTTATCTCTGGCATGAACTTGGCCATTGATACTAGTGCCGGTGAACGTGAGCGTAACTCACTCGCCTTGCTGCTAAGTCACCCAATCAGCACCAGACAGTTAGTGTTAGGTAAAATTATTGCGGTCACCTGCTTTGCTTTACTGGGCTTGCTGCTGATCTTGCTGGTGTCTAAATTCGCTTATACCTTTGTCCCTTGGCAGGAACTCGGCTTTAGCGTCAACATCTCGCCTGACTTTATGGGACTAATGCTATTTATTGGCATTCCACTCGCCATCATGGCGGCAACGTTACAGCTGTTTGTGTCTTTCATGGCCAAAAGCTTTAAAGAGGCCCAGTCTTATTTAACCATGGTGCTATTTGTCCCATTAGCCTTATCCATGGCTGCCAGCTATAACATTGCCCCAGATGTATTGGAATGGCTGCCTGTATCAGGTCAGCAACAAGCACTAATGGCCTTTATTAAAGGGCGAGAAATCCCAATGCTGCAGTTATTGGTGTCTTCAGGTGCCACATTAGTCTTGTCAATTGCACTTGCATTAGGGCTAGAGAAACTGCTGAAAAGCGAGAAAGTGGTTTTTGGTTTATAAGCGTCGATAACACAGGTCATTTTGCTGAGCTTTATCAGCAAATGGCCTCAATCGTCATTGTTATTAACCCAAACTTGGGTTCATCAAATAGAAGGAGTTTATTATGGAACAAGAATACGCCATTGTGGCCTTAGTTATCATCATTACCCTGGGCACAACTGCCACGGAAATGTTTAAGCATTACGTCAAGATAAAATCGACAAAACATGACAAAGATAATGATGCTGAAATCAGCATGCTTCGCCAGCAAAATAAAGAACTGCAAACGCGGATCGCTACGCTAGAAACCATTGTCACTGAGCCAGGTTATGATTTAAAGCAAACTATCAATGGATTGTAAAACCTTGCCAACACGATTAAAAAGCCAATAAAACCACCGATTTTATTGGCTTTTTGTTTATCTATATTTTAAATCAGCAGCAAGTATGGGTATTAAATTTTTGTCGATATGCTCTTGGCGACAAGCTAGTTAACTGAATAAATAACTTCCTAAATGAGCTGCTATCTTCATAGCCCACTCGTTCAACAATTTGTTCAATCCCCAGTTCCGTGGTTTCAAGTAATCGCTTGGCCTCATCAACTCGTAAACGTTGCATATAGCTCGCAGGTGTTTCATTAACGGCCTTTTTAAAGCGTCTTATTAACGTGCGTTTACCTACCGCAAATTTATCGGCAATGTCATCCAACAACCAATGTTGATCTAAGTGCACTTGCATCCATTGCTGCACTTTATGAATCAATTCATCTTTATGTTGCTCAGGGTTAATACTCATTGTCATAAAAGGTTGTTGTGAACTCCGATTAGGATCAATCAATAAGATTTTCGACATTTGCTGTGCCATTTGCTCACCCACCAAAATCGAAATCAAGTGCAAAGCCAAGCTTAAACTGGATGTGGTTGCTCCAGCGGTATGTATATGGCCATCTGAAACCACCAATGAATCCATGCATAACTGAACATCTTTAAAGTTACGTTCAAACATTTCACTTAGCCACCACACAGTGGTTGCACGGCGCTGGTTTAATAACCCTGATGCGGCTAACAATAATGTCCCCGAACAATAAGCCGCCACAGGTTTTCCTGTTTCAGAAAACTGTCGTAATGGCGCAAATAATGGCTCGAAATCACTCAAAAAATGCTGAAACTCATCTCGATTAGTCACAAAGGCCGATGCCAATATCACCGCATCAGCTGCGAGAATATCTTCTTCATGCTTAAGGCCCTTAGCGGGTACTTCTATGCCCTGATTCGTCATTACTGGCCCACCATGGGCAGAAATAACATGACAATGAAACAAGTCCTCAGTGGCATCTGGATTCATTCTGCGCCAGTAACTATTGCAGAAACTAAACACATCTAGAAAACTCATTAAGCCACTGGCGACAACATTACCCGCAGCCATAATGTAGATCGTTTTCATCTATCGTACCTCAAATGTCAATTTTGACCTTATATTTGTCAATAATGACACTTACAACTCATTTGTCTAGTTTTTATACTGGGCTTATTCATCATTGAGGTACTCAGTAAGGAAACGAGCAATGAAAAGTATCAGTTCAAATTGGTTAATCAGCGTAAGCTATTTGTTGGTAAGTTGGGGCTTATTACTTTGGCTAAATTTCAGTACTGAGCCCAGTATATTTGCGCACTTGATAGCAATTCCAAGTTTAGTGCTATTCGCAGGCTATAGCGCTAACTTGATCCTAAGGAAGGGGATTTGACTGTGCGATACAAAGTACTAGCCACAAAAAAACCAGCCGTAGCTGGTTTTAATATTCGCAGATTTGAACTGCTGTAAGCTTAATTAATCTGAATTCAGATTACTTCGCTTTCGGTCTAAATGGCTTGATGACTGACTCGTCACACTCTAAGAATGGACCGTCCATTAAATCGATGCAATAAGGGATCGCAGGAAATACTGCATCTAAACATTCACGAATAGACTTAGGCTTGCCAGGTAAGTTAACGATTAATGAGTCACCACGTAAACCAGCTGTTTGACGAGACAGAATAGCCGTTGGTACAAACTTTAATGACTCGGCGCGCATTAACTCGCCAAAGCCAGGCATCATGCGATCACACACAGCTTCAGTCGCTTCTGGAGTCACATCACGCTTAGCTGGCCCAGTGCCGCCAGTTGTCACGATCAAGCTACAGTTTTGCACATCAGCCATATCAATTAACGTAGCTTCAATATCAGCCGTTTCATCAGGAATGACCTTATAAACAGGTTCCCATTCAGATGTTAAATACTCATTTAGCACATCAATAATGGCTTTACCTGAAATATCTTCGTAGATACCTGCACTCGCACGATCGCTTACCGTAACAATGCCGATTTTAGCTTTGGTCATGACAAAATCCTTAAACTTGATCATTTAATGGCTGTAAGTCTACATAACACTATAGACTTTAGATGTGGCTAAAATACCACAATTTTCAAGCAGAGACGGAGAGATTGATCAAGAGTTGCAAAACATGGGTCACTGCAGCTATGCCTTGTTCAAAAATAAGACAACGTAATTCGCTGAGGTTATAAACGACTCGCAAACCAGTATCGCGGTTTCCAATAAACGTTATCCATGCTTGAAATTATGACGCCTTTTTTAGTCGACACGTGCAAAAAGCGATGCCCAGATAAATACACCCCAACATGACGCCCACTACCTGTGGTTTTGAAAAACACTAAATCTCCACTTTGTAAATCACTTTTAGCCACTCGGGTTCCCAAACTCGTTTGCCCTTGCACAGTTCTTGGAATACTTGGACCAACAAGATCTTGATAGGCCACATACACTAAACCAGAGCAGTCCAACCCCTTCTTAGTTAATCCACCTAAACGGTATGGCGTCCCCTGCCACTGCAGGTGAAATTGTAATAAACGCGCTTCGTTCCACAATCTTGAATCAACATCACCTAATGATGATGCTGCAGCGGCGTTATCAGGAACTGTAATATGATTGCTGGCACAAGCTGTCAGAAGAACACTCATAATGAGCAGTAAAATTAATCGTGACATAACAATATCCACCCAGTATTTAGCTCAAAATCAGTATAGATTTGTATTAAAATAACACGACCAATTCCCATGTAGGCTAAATGAATTAAAGCGTGAGTTAAACCGGCCAAGGTCTATAAAAACCTACAAATCATTAATAATTAATCACCGATACAAGCTTTGAGTACATTGTTGATTATGACGTTCTGTGTGGGGCTCCTTCAGTATTATATGATCTGAGTAAGCAACCTAATGACATTGAAACGGCTAACATGCCTCCTAAATTAACATGTCTCATTATAAAGTCGCCTCTTATACCACCATGATTTCGTCATCTCAGCTTATCCTAATAATGAGTCAGACATCTAGCATGCTTGATTACACTACCACTTGCTTAAACAGGTTTTGGACAATAAACAAGCCAATGAAGCAGGCAATGGCTGATAAAATCGGCGTAATCACCCACCCCACCAGTATTTTACCTAGAACAGGCCATTGAATCGGTAACCGCTTTAAGAAGGCAATACCAATAACAGCACCAATGACCGCCTGAGAACTCGACACTGGCACTAGAGGTATTGCAGGTAAACCCATGTTCACAAAAGCATTAGACAGCGACTGAGAAGAGAAGATAAACAACACAATAGAGTGCGCCATTACTACCACCCATGCTGTCACTGGTGTCATCGAGATTAAATTGCCACCCACCGTCATCATCACTTTTTTAGAGTAAGTAAATACCCCGACACTAATGGCAACAGCACCTAAAAAGAACAGCTGCATTGCACCGCTAAACTCAATACCCGCAAATTCAAAGGCATCAATAGGTGCGCTGAGCACAAATACGCCCATCACATTAGCAATGTTATTAGCACCTAAACTATAAGCACCAAATGCACCTGCTAATATCAAACCAATACGTGTCCACTGATCTAATTGAAATAAACCAGGTCGCCACCAATCAATCGCGCGTGTCACAGCTTTATATAAAATAACTGCGGTGATGGCAGCAAGAATTGGACACATCACCCACGTACTTAAGATTTTAGTCAATACTTCAGGGTCAGTTGCCATGCCACTAAAGAGGTTCCAGCCGATAATAGCCCCGACAATCGCTTGACCTGTCGATACGGGTAAACCTGACTTTGTCATCAGATATACAGTTGTCGCAGCCGACAAAGCCACAGTAAATGCGCCGCCAATGGCAGAGACTTTACCTAAGGCACCTAACGTATGCGATGCACCAGCACCACTGATCACTGCGCCCAGAATCACCATCACTGAACAAATCATTGCCGCCGTGGAGAACTTAACCATTTTAGAACCGACAGCAGTGCCGAAAACATTAGCAGCATCATTGGCCCCTAACGACCAACCTAAAAACAAACCACTCGATAAAAATACCCAAATCGCAATATCCATATTATTCACTCCTACTGAACCCGTTTGAGAGTAAATATGGCAACCCGATCACTGATGTCTTCAGCTAAATTCGCCACTTGATCTATGCGGTCAAAAAAGTATCGCAACTGGACTTTATTAATCAGCGGTAAATCTGTATCGAACAAGATAGTTTTCGCCCGCGTACAGGCTTTATCCGCATCACTTTCAAACATAATCACTTTCTGGTGATATTCCTGTACGCGCTGTAAGTCGGTAAAAAAACTTTTGGCGCACAATATAGTGTGATCTATGGTATTGCCTACCGCATTCAGTAGCACCATGAGGCCAGCCTCAACCGCTTGAGGAATAAGTGGCTTCTCGATTTTTAAATGTAAGCCTATGGTTTCCTGTTTATTGATAATCCGGTCGGTTAAATCAATCAGCGAGGCCACATCACTGCGTAAATCAGGGATCAGGGTTTTACGATATAGCGTCTGTTCAATTTCACGCTTGAGGACATCAGCTTCATGTTCAATAGACTGAAGCTCTGTTAATGCATTTTCAAACTCCTCGCTATTAGCTCCGTGAGCTAAATACATTTGCCACATATAAACAAACTTATGTTGGGCGAGTGTGACTTGATCGAGGAATAAATACACATTGGTTTCGGTAGACTGACTCTGAGAAAGAAGCGTAGTGATCCGAGAAAAGCCAAACATGGCATCTCCTTTGTTAGGGTTAATTAAGGGGGGAATTAAGATGAGAAATGACCAAGCACTACATCAGGGAGTGATGGGGGCGCAGTACCTGGTCATTGGATGAACTCAGTGGAACTTACTTAGTAAATCCTTTACTCATTTTAAAGGTAGAGCTGGTTTTCGAGCCGCTATGACCATGTTCATATCCAACAGCTTCAATTTGTTGATATAAATGTTGGTACATCTCCTCTAAGCGCGCTTTATCTTTCACATGGCCCTTAAATGAAAATTCATTAAAGCTGATACGTGGCTTGCGGTAATATGGCGTCCAGACTTGAAAATCGACTTCAACATCATCAAACCGTTTGTCTTTTACCGTGCCTTCCCAACCATGAGTTCGCATAACCATGGTTTGGATTAAGTCGGCTTTATTTGCTTCATAAATATCACCAACAATCTCCCACATAGCGGTATTGCGTTTTAAGATGGCAAATACCGCTTCCATATCGACATTTTTCACATCAATGTCAGCAGGTGAATAAGGAATATCATAGCTCACACTGTAAGCCGCTTTACCTTCGGTATAGTCAATCTCAGCTTTACGGTAATTCGATACATCACCAAAGCTTTGTGGATCGGCAGCGCGTAACTTGACTGTGATTTTACTCTTACGTGGTTTACTTAAATCTTCACGTACTCGAATATTGATCGATTTAGCTTTAAAAGCGCGGTTAGGCGTATCAATATAAGTCACCAACTTTACTTTTAAGCGTTCTTCTAAATCAATGAAATTAAAAGCTTGTTTAAAATCATCAGTTTGTTTCGAAGCCGCATAAGGCAGTGTTTTAGCCGTGCCAGTATTCACATGATACTCAAGTGAAGTGAATGCATCAGGCGATAGCGCATAGGCACTCGAACTTAAACATACATTCACTAGGCCGATTAAAAATAGATTATTTCTCATCAGAATTATCCTTCAGTTAAAATGCAAACTGCAATCTTGCTTGGAAGATATTGCCATCTTGGTCGTACATTTCTACGCCATTAATATCTGTGTATGGTTTTTGGTAATCAGCTTGAGTATGCACATAGTTAAACTGCGCTTTGAGGTTGTTTTCTAAGTACCAATTCACACCAAGGATATAATCCGTTTTTTCACCGCCAGTGATACCAGCATCTGTATCATCAAAGTTTGCCACATCAACACGAGCTGCTAATTCCCATGCGCCATAGCCACCAGCAGAAATTGCATTGGCAGGTTTAATCGATTTAAATTTCCCTTTCTTGCCACTGTAATTCCATTGTTCACCCGTTAAGGTATAAACCGCTTGTAAGTAGTAAGCATCAACTGTCACAGATTCATCATCAATCTGATCAGCCATTGAAGTGACATATTCACCTTGAATTAATAAGTTTCTGTGCTGATAAGCCACCTCTAAACCATAGCTTTGTACTGATTCGGCATCAAATTTACCAGTATCAATGGTGCGGCTGACAGGCTTGCTGCTAGGACGAGCACGGTAGCGCGTTTCTACAGCTTCACTGTTATTGTTGGTGCACATACCACTGACACCAAGATGCAGTAAATGGTCACTGTTATTAATCGGCGCCATGGTAAAACGGCCGTTATAGACATCTTGCTTAAAGTTTAAGTCGTCGTCATTAATATTGGCAGTAGTACCGTAGCCCAACACCAAGTTGTAATCATTACCTTTATAAAGCCACTGCACGCCGACATTACGATCAGGTGCAAATGTATCTGTACTTGCACGCTCTAAGAAAGCTAAATGTGCCGAACTGTTCGTGGCTTCAAGACCAAAACCATATTTCTGGAAACCCATGGTCAACTCTGAATTTTCCCAGCCGCGATAAGTCACGTTCGCATCTTTCACTTCAACTTCAGACTCGCCATCAAAATCAAATTCTAACGAGTATTTCCATACATTTGAAAAGTAGCCTTCGACCCCAAATCGAACACGACGAAAATCGACTGTATTGGCTCCACCTTCAAACTCACGCTTACTCCCAGTGTAAAAATCATCGTAGTTAACATAGTCCAATTGAATTCGACCAGAAAACTCCATGGTAGATTTACCATCTTGAGAAATGAACTCTGGTGACGGGCTGCTGCTAGAGAATTTTAATCTATCTTTTTTGTTAGCAGCATCTTGGGCTTCAATCAGCTCCATTTCTAACGCATCTAAGCGTTCTTCTAATTCTGTAACGCGATCGGTATCAGCCGCCATAGTGGCACCTGAAAAACAAAATAATGATATTGCTACTGCTTTAGCAACTCCTGAAACTGACAACACATTTTCTTTGCTCATCTTCATCTTCCTTAGATTATTTTTATTACTTAATTTGGAACAAAAATGTTTCTATCTCGTTAGCCATAGAGTAGAACTACGGCTGTAAAAAAAACATGATCAATATCAACTAATTACAACTTAATCTTACAATCTTGTGCGAAAAGTGATCTAAGACGAAATGTAAAATAATCCAATTGCAGATTTTTTTAAGTCAGCCGAAAGCGACTTATGAAAATCATATTCTCATAAGCCACTCTTTTTGCATGCTGTTGATTTAAATGATTATTTATATATTAATTATTGAAAGTTTTTGTCAATTAAAAACCAATACTAAACTCAACAAGTGCTTATTCGACTTGCTCTAATCTATGAATACCTTTGCGACTTGTGGTTAATTTATATCGATAATAACTACAACCACTGTCAGTTTTAGTGACTAAAACAATGTTGATAGGATAGACACTATGCACATTGTGGAGCTTAATATTACTCTCCGTTTCCTCCCAATGTGATCGCACCATTCTTGGCAGTAACCGTAAACGCTTACTTAAATTAACTGTAAGTTTATCTTTAAACTTAAACTGGGAATTTGGTTGTGAATGGGTATGCGATGTATAACTTCGCTTATAGACGAGCGCTTCTTTAAAGCTATGGCTTTCTGCCCGATAAAAGCGTTTACGTAATGCATTTACTTTTTCAGGTAGCTCAGCAGGTTTTTGTCGGTATACCGCCTCTTTAGCGTCATACACTAATTGGCTGGAACCGTGTTGATAGAATCGATAATGATGCTGTGAATACTTAGAGAAATATTTCTCCATTAAGTAATTACGCCCCAACTCTTTAATCCGGTCTTTGAAGATATACGACAACACCAGAGAGAAAAAAAATGGTGTAGAAAAATTGCCAAAAGCTTTTTGAGTCGCAAAGGCGATACCTGTAGCAAATGCCATTGCTAATGCGGCTGCAAAACCAAAGATCAATTGTTCAGCCACTTCACCATCTTTAAGTTTCTTACGAGTTAATTGGTGTGGACGATGGATCACCCGTTTAGCGATGTGTAATCGATTAAGTAATTTCTCTCTTCCAGCTTCTGAGGTAGGAGATAACTTAATCTTCAGTATATCGGCATCTACGCAAAGCCGTTGTATTTGAACAGTCAGCCAAAGCTTATCTTCTTTACTGGCCTGGTGTTTAGCCTGTAACAGAGATTGATGATAGTGATACATTAATAAATGTAGTGCCAACTTAAATAGCTGACCTTGGGTGAGTAATTGTTCGTTATCGTGGATCCGTGAAAATTGCTCTATTTGATCACCGATATAGGCCAACTGCGCTAAGCTAGCATTCTCTTGTAAATCAACAATACCACTGACAAATTCAGACAACGCTAGTACATAACGACTCTGATTAGCTTGGGCGGAAGCATAAGCAGTTTGCTTAATAATGAGTAAATCACGGTCAATGGTGTGACAACTAATGGGCTCGACTTTGACCAATTGTTGTTGTTGCAACAAATTGTGATAAAAGCTGCTTTTATTCATGACGTCGCTATTGTCAGCTAGTTTGGCAGGAAAGAAAAAATAGGCCTGCAATTGTACTCGACTTAATTCAGGCGGAATATCCACCTGAATTGTTAAGTGGTACTGATCAGCTATCGATAGCGACAACATGGTTTCAGCCTACCATTGCGTAAATGGTTGCTTCATTAGCATAGAGTTGTAATAACGTGCATCACCCGTCACTTCTTCTGCTAACCAGCTTGGCTTATTGACCGTTTGTGCTTCGTCAGTTAATTCGACTTCAGCAACGGTCAATCCTTGGTTACTGCCGTAGAACTCGTCGACTTCAAAGATGTGTCCTTGATGATCAACGAGGTATCGGGTTTTATCGATAACACCTGGTTCGCAGATTTTCAGTAGTTCTTGCGCCTCTTCAACAGAGATCTCTTTTTCCCATTCATAACGCGACGCACCTGACTCATTACCAATACCTTTAATCGTTAAAAACCCTTTGTCACCTTTTACACGCACTCGCACTGTGCGCTCAGGCACGCTACTTAAGTAACCTTGGATAATACGAACCGACTTACCCGCTTGTGCTTTAAATTCTTCACTTGATACTAAATACTTGCGTTCAATTTCTTGTGCCATGATAGCTATGCCCTATTTATAAAAAAGTATGATGATGTAATGCTCATGCAAGCTTAATTAGCTAGCGGTAGGTTCTTCATACCGATAACGCGCTTAATCGCTTGAAGGTAATTAATGTTTTCAACACCCGCTAAGCGTAAGTCTTTAACTGTGGTGTGAATGTCATCTAATTCTGTTGATTCACTGTTTACGCTGACAAGTCTTGCGCCATTGACTAACACATTTGCCACTTCACAGATGGTGTTATTGACCATATAACCAAAACGTTCTTTATGAATTTTAACGGCTTGTAAATCAGGATGGGCGTCGATGATAGCGATAAATTCTTCGAAGCTATAGCTGTCTTTGGCTAATGCAGGTTGCTCCACCATGAAAGCAGGGAAGATTTCTTGTTCTAACTGAACTTTACTGATCGGAAATTCCGCTTTTAATTTTGGATCCCACTGCTCTAAACCATCTACGGTTTGTACGTAACTTTTAACGTCCATTTTGCCATCGCGAATCTTAGTGTTATTCAAATCATTAGTGCGAGACATAATATAAATTTCGTCACTTTCACGACGCCATACCTTTTCAGGAACCGGAACAGATAGGCGCGCCATACGCTCTGCGGCTTCAGTAAAGTCTTGCCCAAAAGTACGGAACTCAAAGCGTGGTTTAGAAATTTCACCAATTGTTAATTCAGACATACTGTTTCCTTTAAATTTATTTCGTTTGTTATTAAGTACCCATTTACAGTACTCCTGTGTTGAGTAAAAAAAACAGATCTAGATCATGTTTTATTAATTTTAGTCTCAACCTAATCGTACACAATAAAAATATAAGCAATTACAACCCAAGCAAAAAACCTTTAAAAACAACTAAATACCATAAGCAAAAAACCACACCGATAGTTAGTAAAAATATTAATTAAAAACTATTAAGATAATTTATTGATCTTGATCCATTTTTATTACGGCTTTAACGGTTATGGTTATTGCAAATGGAATATAGCTTAAGGTCACAACAAGATGAGCAAAGAGATAACGGATAAGATTGATCCACTTGATATGAACCAATACAAAATGGAACGGCTACCTGTCAGATCAAAAACTAACTTCGAGTTATGGTTAGCTAAAAGTGGTATATGGATAGCGTTGGCGGCATTTATCTTTTTACTGACGGGCAACCCAGCCTCTTTTTTGACAGATTTTGACTCATCAATGTTAAGCAAGTCAGCTGCAGAACATTTTCACAATGTCGGCCTGACAGAATTTAGCTGGCATGGGCAGGCGATGTTAGCCATTTTCTGCACTGCGGTTATTTTATGGATTACTGAACCAATCCCCAATTATCTCACCTCATTAATGGTCATTATTGCCTTAGTTCTGACCGGTGTACTGCCTGAACGCCAAGCCTACGCCCAGCTTGGGCATCCAATTATGTGGTTAAACATTCTATCTTTCATCCTAGCTTCCATGTTGGTGTCTTCGGGTGCTGCAAAACGCTTTGCCTTATGGTTTATCTGCCGTTTTGGTACCAGTGCGACACCGATTTTTTACAGTTTTATGGTGATTAACTTAGCCTTGTCTGCCTTTATTTCTGCGACCACAGCAAAGGCTGCGATTTTGATGCCTATTTTTATGGTGATTGCTGCGGTCTATGGCGCAAGAGGCGGAGAAAATAAAAACAACTTCGGCCGAAATTTAGTCCTGCAAAACCTATTACAGATTAACTTATGTGCTGGTGCGTTTGTCACAGGCTCAGGTGCTAACCTATTAGCTGCAAGTCTGATAGCTGGTGCTATTGGCGGCAGTTTCTTCTTTGCCGACTGGATGATAGTCGCCATGCCAATTGTCATCTGCATGATTGTGATTGGCTGGTTACTGGCAACGAAGGTCTTTTTCCCACTGTCACCTGAAGAGCGCCTGCCACAAATCGAAGGAGGGATGGAACGCTTACAACAAGAATTAGATAAAATGGGTAAAGTCTCGTTCCGTGAGATTAAATCTATCGTGATTTTTGTGACTATTTTAGTTTTTTGGGCCACCGACAAATACCACGGCGTCAGTGCAACTGCGATTGCATTCATTGGGGCGATTGTCGCATTAAGCCCGCGTATTGGGGTTGTGAACTGGAACCAAGTCGATGTGCCTTGGCATTTATTACTGTTCTCTGCAGGTGCATACACTCTAGGTGCAGGCTTTAAGCAAACTGACTTACCTAACCTTGCGGTTAACTTTAGCCTTGAATACTTTGGCTTAGATGAATCAACACCATTTAGCGTGTTCTATATTATGCTGACAGGCGCGATGCTATTAAGCTCACTGGTATTCCAATCTAAAACCATGCGCACTATGCTATTTGTGCCCATTGCCATTGGTATTGCTCAACGTTTTGATTTTCCAATTATGAGCTTAGCTCTACCTGTGGCGCTGTTAATCGAGCACGTTTATGTGCTGCCATTTAACAGTAAGCCAGCTTTGCTGCTTTACTCAACCGATCAATACAGCTTAAGTGACAGCTTTAAGTTTGGTTTTACCATGTTGATGATTGGTTGGGCTACCAGTATTTTAATGGGTGAGACTTGGTTTAAGTGGTTAGGATATGCCCCTAACGGTGTTTTTTGGTAAGATGGATTTTGTGGTAATAACTTAACGATAATAAGCAGATATGAATTCAAATAAAAATGAAATTCGCAGTAAACTCGCTCTGCTTCAGTTAGCAACTGAACTGGGTAGCATCAGTAAAGCCTGCGACATTATGGGTTATAGCCGTGACAGCTATTACCGCTTTAAAAAGCAATATGAAGAAGCAGGTGAACGCGGGCTTAAAAACCTTTCACGCAAGAAACCTGCGCTTAAAAACCGTGTATCACAAGAAGTTGAAGACCAAGTCATCGAAATCGCACTCGATTACCCTAATTATGGTCAAGCGAAAGCTGCGGAACTTCTGACTGCCCGTGGTTGTACTATTTCCGCCAGCGGTGTGCGTACCATTTGGGTGAGGCACAATCTTGAAACCAAGAAAAATCGCCTAGTGGCGCTTAATAGCCGTTTACGTCAGCAAAACCAGCTTAGCTTTAAAAGCCAGCATGATATGGAGCAGCTTTATAAACTCGAGCAAAATGAATCAGCGTTAGATTGTAAATACCCAGGTGATGTTTGTGTGCAAGATACCTTTAGTATTGGCAATGTTGATCCTATGGGTCAGCTCTATCAGCACACTTTCATTGATGCTTATAGTCAGTATGCCATTGCGATTATCAGTGATAATAAAGACTCAAGTACTGCAGCGAACTTTTTGCAATCTACGGTTCAGCCATGGTACATGCAGCAACAGATCAAAATTAACAGCCTACTGACCGATAGAGGGGCTGAATTCTCTGGTAAACAAAGTGCGCCATTTAAAGATTTACTCGACCACGCTGATATCAACCACATTCAAATGCGTGCCTATAATGGCCCTGTGGTTAACGGCTTAGCTGCTCGTTTTCAACAGCTAACCTACGATGAATTTTATGCGCCATTTTTAAAGAATCATCGCATTACGACTATTGAAGAACTCAACCAACAATTACAAAAATGGTTAGACCGCTATAATCATCAATATGCCATTGCTGGCCGCTATACCTTAGGTAAAACCGCCGTTGAAGTGCTGCAATTAAGCAAACACTTAACTAAGTGATCACCTAACTAAATGCACAGCTAACTATATACTGCTATCAAAGCTGACTCCCAAAACCACCCTATTTCGGTGGTTTTTTATGTAACCTCTTCAGGCAAAGTTCTGCTATCACTTCAAGATGATCATTTTATGAGATATCCAATGTGTTTAGCGATAAAGCCTCCTCGCAGTTGTAACCTAAAATCAGTAACACAAAACACAGTCTTAATCTCACAACGCTGTTTTTAGGGCTTAGTGGTGATTGCTGCTATCAATGGTTTGAGTATGTATGTCAAACTATTGCGATTAATCACACAGTATTCTTAAAGTTAACAAGGAAGTATTATGGAATTTGCTGACGGCATTGTGCAGTTAAACTCTTTCTTTACTGTCACGGTAGGGATTATCGTGCTGTTTATTGGTAGACGTTTAAATCAGGTTGTGGGCTTTTTAAAAGAATTTAGTATTCCTGAGCCCGTTTCTGGCGGGATCATCTTTTCTATTTTATTCACCCTTATTTATGCAGCCACCAGCATTGAAATCAACTTTGATCTAATGGCCAGAGATGTCTTACTGGTGTACTTTTTTACCACTATCGGTATTAATGCCAGCTTAGGCGATTTACTCAAAGGTGGTAAGCCTTTAGTCATTTTGCTCATTGTCACTATTGGTTACATGATTTTGCAAAACCTTACCGGTATAGGTGTAGCAACCTTGTTTGGTCAAGAACCGATTGTCGGTTTACTCGGTGGCAGCGTGTCATTGATTGGCGGCCATGGTACCGCCATTGCCTGGGCACCCAAAATCCAAGAACAATTTGGTTTATCCAGCGCCATGGAAATTGGTATTGCTAGTGCCACATTCGGGTTAATTCTTGCCAGCTTAATGGGCGGGCCCATTGCCAAATACTTGATCAATAAACATCAATTAAAACCTTCAGTTGATTTAGAAGCTGCAAATACGCAAGGTAAAGAAACCGAAACAGCTGTCAAAATGACTTCGTTTGATTTCTTAGACGCCCTATTAGCGATTCATATCTGTGTGATTTTAGGGTTTCTGTTAAATGAAGTGGTCAGCAGTTTAGGGCTAGACTTACCCTTGTTCGTGACTTGCCTATTCGCTGGTATTGTAATAAGCAATTTAATCCCTAAAAGCTACCCACGTATTACTGGCACCGCTTGGCCTAGCCGTACTGCAGCGATTGATCTCATTGCAGATATGTCACTAGGAACGTTCTTAGCGATGTCATTAATGAGCATGCAATTATGGACATTAGTGGATTTAGCTGGACCTATCTTTGCCATTCTTGGGATGCAATTTATTGTGGCTATTGTGGTCAACTTATTCATCGTGTTTCCTGCAATGGGCAAGAATTATGATGCCTCTGTGATTTGTTCAGGCTTTGGTGGTATCTCACTGGGCTCAACACCAACAGCGATGGCTAACATGTCAGCAGTCTCAATGCGCTATGGATACTCTGCTCAAGCCTTCATCATTGTGCCGTTGGTTTGCGCCTTCTTTATCGACTTAGCCAATGCGTTAATCATCCCTTACTTTATTGGTCTAATACAGTAATCTGCTAGCGACTTACTGAAATCAATCACTCATTAAAAAGGGAAGCAGTTGCTTGCCTTTTTAATTGCCATAAACAAATGCAGCCTATACAGAAAACTTAGTAATTTCAGATTCAAGTGTCTGGATTAATTTTTGGGTTTGATCTGTCCCTGCGTGTACTTGGACAGAGACAGCAGAGGTATTTCGCGCAGTATCGGCAATAGTAGCAATGCGTGTTGCAGCATCTTCCCCCGCAGTTAATTGCTCAACGGCAGCTTGAGATATTTGATGACTCATTGACGAAATGGCCGATAACGACTGCGCAATATGGCTTAATGCTAAGGCGACATCTTGAGACTTAGCCACGGTATCCGCACTCGTCGACACACTTTGCGATACGGATAACTTGGCGTCTTGTGTTGCGCTTTGCAGTTTAACAATAGTGAGTTGAATTTGCTCCGTGCTTGTTTGAGTACGCTGCGCTAACTGCCTCACCTCATCTGCCACTACTGCAAAGCCACGACCTTGATCGCCTGCCCTAGCCGCTTCAATGGCTGCATTCAGTGCAAGTAAGTTGGTTTGCTCAGCAATGCCTTGGATCACTGATAGCACACTAGCGATGTTATTCACTTCATCATCCAAAATTTGGATATTCTGCCCTGCGCTGTCAATTTGGTTTTCAAGTAAGGAGATTGTCTCTGCTGAGGATTGGGTTAACTGATGAGCTTGTAAGCCTTGCTTTTCAGCAGCTGTAACTGAATCGGCTGCTTGTTTGGCAAGTTCTGCTACGCTGGCTGAACTTGCTGTAAGTTGAGTAATTGATGACGCGACGATTTGCGCTTCTTCGCTAAGTGCATTGGTTAAATCATCCAACTCTGCAGAGCGTTGCTCCGAATCGTGGGTTTGTGAGTTAAGTATATTTGTCACTTCACCGATTGCACTAACCACTCCCTGAAGCCCCACTTGCATATAGTTCATTGCCCCCACAACACTGTTATCGTTAGTACTAACAAAGCTGTTTTCTTGTTTTAAGTCACCACGTGATACCCGCATAACAAAACGACGCACATCTTCAATTTCAGCCCCTAACGAGCCTTGTAAGTTCAGCCCAAATCGTATTAATAATAAGGTGATAATAATGGCTATCGTCAGCGAAAAAGTTAATAACCATTTGGCCACCGCCCAATAACGACTATCCGCTTCTGCGTAGCTAATGCCTGTACCTATATACCAATGCCATCCTGGTGTTTTTTGCACCACTGAAGTCATGTCGACGATATCGCCATCACGCTGTGACTCCCAATGATACGTAATAATGGTTGCTGTTTTTTGTCCCACTAATTGCTCAACCATTTCGCCGATACTGTGGCCTGATGCATCACGGAAATCATTAAAGCTTGTTCCATGTAGTTGGGGATCATGTGGTGCAGCAACAAAATCTAGTTTTTCGTCAACGACATAGACATACTCTGAGTCATGATATTTGTTTTCTCGAAGTAGTTGGCTAGCAAACTTTTTGGCTTGCTCTTCTGACAAGGAGCCTGTACTTGCTAACTGTTCAAATTGCTCAACTATGTTAACCGTGCTTTTCATCAGTTGATTTATTCGGGCAATGTTGTCGCGCTCACTGGCATCAGAAAGCGCATGTAACCCCCAAAGCGCAATACTGATAAAAGCACAAAAAATGACCGACGAAAATACAACGATTTTACTTTTCAAACGCATGCAGCATCCTTGTTTATTCTTATTGTTATGGTTAATTCAAGCGCAATATTAAAAACAGCATTTTCATAACATAAGTAATAAGTAGTACAAGATGCAAGCAATTTATGACATCGCTGTCATTGGTATTTATAACAGAATAAAATGGTCGTTAATGCTTAACGTTACTCACGACAGCTTTTGATGGCTACTTACCACCAGCGATGTCAACAAATGAGCCTGTGACATAGCTAGCCTCATCCGATAATAACCACGAAATAGCATTCGCCACCTCTTCAGCTGTGCCGCAGCGCTGTAACGGGGTGGTTGCCCCCAATCGTTGTGCACGTTCTGGCTCTCCGCCATCAGCATGAATACTGGTATCGATTAGCCCAGGACGAACAGCATTAACCCGTATGCCATTGCCTGCAACTTCCAATGATAAGCCCTTAGTTAATGAATCTATCGCACCTTTTGAGGCAGCATAATCAATATACTCAAATGGCGCACCTAGGCGAGATGCCGCAGAAGATACATTGACGATTGCGCAGCCTTGCTGCATCACTTTTAGGGCTTCACGACAACACAAAAAACAACTAGAGACATTAGCGATGAGAACGCTATTGAATCGCTCAAGACTCATATCGACTAAGTTTGATTGTTGATATAAGATGCCAACGTTATTAACCAAATGTGTCACTTGCCCTAAAGCTTGCTCAATTGATAAAAAGAGTTGTATCACTTCTGTTTCTACGGACACATCTGCTTGTATCGCAATGGCTTTACCACCTTCAGCCTTAATTGCTGCTACAACATCATCCGCTGCATTTTTCTGACTTCGATAATTAACACACACAGCATACCCTTGGCGTGCGAGTAACTTTGCCGTCGCAGCACCAATTCCTCTACTTGAACCTGTTACTAAGGCTACTTTTTCCATAAATTCACTTCCGTATGATGTCACGAGTCTTGATTAGATTAAGACACCTTGGCACGCTTAAGCTAAGCGTTATCGACTTAAACATAAATCGTCCCTAACAGATACAAAGCGCCATAGCCTGAAACCAACACACGGTCATTGTCTATCTGACAATATAAAACCCCGCTTCTCATTGAGGCCTGCTGAGCAACAAGTGCGGTTTTATTTAATATGCTAGACCAATAAGGTGCTAACCCCGCATGAATAGATCCTGTAACCGGATCTTCGTCACCGCCATTTGCAGGCCAGAAATAGCGAGAGATAAAGTCATGTTGACTGTCATCATCGGCTTTTGCTGTTACGACCACATCAAAAGGTGCAAGCCGTTTGAGCGTTTCCGACTGATATTGTATGTCTTTGACTTCATCAGCTGACGCCATAACAGCAAAGTAGGCTTGCTCGCTTTTTAGGACGCTTTGCGGTTTAATGGATAAGCCCTCATATAAGTCTTCTGGTACCACTTCAATTGGTGAAGGAGCGAGATTAGGAAAGCTCATTTGAATACGCATGTCAGTTAATTGAGTAACCTGAAGCTTGCCGACCTTTGTGGTCAAAAACTCAAGCTCACCATCACAACCTAAATGGTTAAACAACACAAATGATGCTGCCAAAGTTGCATGGCCACAAAAATCTATTTCAGTGAGGGGTGAGAACCAGCGGATCTCATATTGGTTAATACCAATTGCTTTAATAAAAGCGGTTTCAGATAAGTTATTTTCAGCAGCAATATTTTGCATTAACTCATCATCAAGCCAGTCATTGATAGGAATAACAGCGGCAGAATTGCCCTTGAAGTTTGTATCGGTGAATGCATCCACCACATATATCTCTAATTCCATGAGTTTGCTCCCATTCCTTTAGCCGCTCTAATTTAATGAGCAAACGCTCGCTGCAGCTCATTCAATAGCAATCAATTTAAACGAATTTAGCCTGCCATGGCTATAGGAAGGTTATAAAACATTTTCATGTCCAACGCGCTAAAACAGCCATTAATTTATGGGTATTCAGGCATAGATTATAAAGGACATCGGATGAAATTATAGACCGTATAGATACCCTTCAGCCTATGTTTCGCTAGATAAGAGCTACGAGTAAAGAGCGAGTCGAGCGCTTAACTCGTTGCACGACACCAAAAAACCAGCCGCAGGCTATAAAATATTGTTGATTGCCATGCTGACAATAAAGCTGATTGCGTTGCCACAATCAGCTTACTTCAGAGCACGGCTATCACCAATTCGCAGGCAACCAACCCAACCAACGCCTCCGTTGGTTAGCAGTGCTATATGGTTAAGGCAAATTCAACTTCTGTTGCACTATCTGCCAAGGCACCCATTTAAAGTTTTGATGTTCGTCAGGCAGTCTGTTGCGGCCATCTTGCACCACCAACATACCGTCAGACCATACCCCAGTACCTACCGCACTCGACGTTACCGCTAAGCCATCGGTTTCGGCGCTACCATCATGACCTTTTGAGCCATTAACCCCAATCCGAAAGCGGCTGACATAAGCAAATGGCGGCTGAGCATCGTACAGCAGATAACTGTCATTACCTTGGCTCGACACCACTAAATAAGCATCACCATTGGGGTGCTGATAAAGATCTAACCCTTCAATGTCGGCCACCAAAGGACCACCAGCAGTAATGATCATGTTCCCTTGTGGCTGACTGCCACTGAGGTCAAACAGCCAAATGCCGACATTTTCCTCACCGACAAACAATCGCTGAGAGCGATCATCGGCCACACAACCTTCCGGTTGGCTAGGTACAGTAAAACGCTGCACCTCTGTGGCTTTAAGGTGGTCGTTGTCCCATGTTAACGCCAGTTGACTAATCAGTCCTGACTTGTCATTGGCAAAGGCGTAAAGGCTATCTTCGGTGGGTTGGTACAGACACAATCCGTAGATGTCGCTAAGACTGGTCGCTTGCTCCAGCAGTTGAGTCAGCTGGCCTTGGCCGTCAATCGAAAAAATACTCAAACTATTGCGGTCACGGTTACTTGCCACAGCAATATCCCGATACTCGCCACCTAACTTAACCCGCTGACGAATATCGACATTGTTCACTCGGCCGGCTGCTAATTGTTGTACCTGATTGCCCTGCATATCAAAGCTCAGTAAGCCCCAGCGTTTATTAGTGCCCAATATGCGACTGAGACTCGGCTCAGTAGGGTGTACCCAAATAGCAGGGTCATCCATAGTGTCGCCAGCACGGTCGGCAATGGCACTTTCCACTTGTGTCGGGATCTCGACGATAAGCTCGTCCGGCGCTGATGTCAGAGGCTGAAACGGCCACTCGCTTTGGTAATAGCTTTTATCACTATCAACGAGATAAGTGATCTGCTGACCATCAACAGCAAAGCTTTCTATGTCATCGATGCCCGAATTGGCGCTAAACAAGCTATCACCCTTAATGTCAAACACTTGCCCGCTATTGTCACTCAGTAGTATTTGTCCAGCAAATTGACCAATATCGATGTAGTCATTATCACTATGGTGCAGCACTAGCTGTCCTTCTGCTGGGCTATTCGGCGCTGCTGGGTATTGCCATACACCCTGCAGGTTTTCCACTACATATAACTGCTCAGCATCTACGGTACACGTCAGTGCGCCCATCACCACCGATAAGCTACGCAACAATTGTGGCTGCCACTGCTGTTCACTCATTAGCAGCCATTGCTCCGCTTGGCCTTCTTCATTACCTATCCAGGCGTACAAGTTATTGTCGGCGGTGCGGGGCTGCAAACACAGCCAATCGACCTGAATTTGTCGCTTGGGCAGTAATGGCAAGCGCTGCATATTATCGACATCAAGTTTAATTCCCTGTACTTGGTCTACTTGCATATCGTAAGTCAGTGCAATATCGCCCCAGATATCAAGGTGTTCAAACTGACCGGGTACAATGTTTTTCAGCTCGCCATCTGCCAACACGAGCCCCTGCTGTTCACTGGCAAACAGCCAGTTGTCGCGCCATTTGGCCGCCTGACTGCCCGCGGCGGGCCCAACAAGCGTCAACTTATCGCTCGTCGCCGTTACTGCAACAACAATGCCGCTGACACACAGACCGCCGATAGCAAGCCATAAGTAACTATTTTTAATATTTTTTATTGTTAGATTCATGAATCAATCCCTACATATTGATGTACTGAATGCCTAATTGGAAAGTACGACCGTACTCTTCATATTGGGCGTTGTAGCGTGATTGACCGGTATAAGCGTAATAAGGCTCATCTGTTAAGTTGATCCCTTTAAAGTAAACCGTGACGTTTTCAGTGATATAACCTTTGGCAACAAAATCCCATTGGGTGTGGGAATCTTGATAGATGTCAAAATCAGCATCATCAAGCTCTGAGACTTCAATCAAGTACTCTGATTTATAAGCTGCTGATAAACGCAAACTAACATAACTATTTTCATATCCAAATGAGGCATTTGCCGTGAGTTCTGATTGACTCGGCAGTGGGATATCACGGCTTTGCTTACCATCATCTTGCCAAGAGATCGTGGCAGACGAATCGCTAGCGGTGACATTGGTGGTAAAGATAAGGCCACGCCAATCTTCTGGCATAAAACTAAAATCTTGCACATAGGTTAGCTCAACCCCAGTGATATTAGCCTCATCACCATTAGTGAAGGTATTGGCTTTATCGAAGTCTTGATAAGGACCATAACCGCCTAAATCTGCTTCATAGATAAAATTGTTTATGTCTTTGTAAAAACCGCTGGCCGATAAAACGCCGAGGCCGCCCATGTAATGCTCAATGCTCAAGTCCCAGTTCATTGACTCTAGGGCTTCAAGATCTGGATTACCAAAGCTGGCTTCTAGCTCATCATCGTCGACTTCAATGAGATAACCCGGCGCTAGCTGACCAAAGGTCGGACGCACAATAGTATTGCTCCACGAGGCGCGCACGACAGTATTATCGCTGTACTTATAATTGAGATGCAGCCCTGGCAACCAGTGTTGATAGTCTCTATCGGTTTCGCTGGCAAAAAACGCATCTTGGCTTTCATCAAAACCAGAGCCTTTGGTGTGCATATCGGTATGCTCAAAACGCCCCCCTGCTAGCACGCGTAATTGATCAATGTCGACATGCCCCATCAGGTAGGCGGCACTGATATCTTCATCAATATCAAAGTCGTTAATGGTCGATTCAATCTCGTCTTTAGCACTGTCGGCATCCATACCATTGACCAAGGCCCATACGGGGGCTGCATTAATGGATGGACCGAAACGGCCTAAATTGTAATCTGGCTCTGGACCGGCATAAGCGCTCATCAGTAATTGGTCATCAGCGATGCCTTGATCGGAAAAGTCCTCATAAATCCAGATGTCTTCACGATTCTCTTTACTGCGGGCGGTGTATTTTCCGCCAAATTTAACTTCTACAGGCAAATCGTTAATCAACCACGTTTTGCTCAGGTCGAAATTCGCTGAGACCATGGTATCCACTGCACTTGAGTCGGCAATTTCCACTTTATCTAATTCATATTGATCTGCACTGTAAAATGACTCAGTTGCAGTCACTTTGGGTATGTGAGTATCATCGACGGCCACATCAGTGAACTCACCTTTAAAATCGGCGCCGCCTATGTGTCTTGGTTTATCTGCAGTCGCTCTGCTCCAACTGGTTTGATAATCCAGCGTCCATTTATCAAATCGAGACTGGCCGCCGAGTACCAAAGAGCCTATCGCTTGATCTTCGCTTCGTGATTTAAGCGAACGAGTGGCTTCTACATCACCACTTTCACCCATTGCCACGCCATCTTCCCAAGCGATTTCATTACCATTGCGGGTTTCAGTGTCATCAAACTGACTATAAAGCGTGCGTAAATACACATCGTTATTGTCATTAGGGCGGTAGTCAAAGTTAACTCCCACACCAATGCGCTCACGGTTAATTTGATAGTCACGCGGCTCCATTTCCTCAAGTAATACCGGTTCATCAAACGCCCATTTACCGCCCGTTTCAACATTGTCAGAACCAAAATCACGGTTATACCAACTTGCAGCGATAGCGACGCCCAGACGGTCATCAAAAATATCGCTATAACTGGCAGCTAATTTGGGGTTGGTGTTCTCGGTCAGTTCATCATAGGAGCCTTCGGCACTGATATTGAAGTAAGTATCATCACGATCGAATGCAGATAAGCTTTTAACCTCAATGGCGCCACCTAACGAGTCAGCATCCATGTCAGGGGTTAATGTCTTAGACACTTCTACCGATTGCAACAGATCAGCCGGTAGCACATCGAGTGCCACGGCGCGGCGATCGCTATCTGGCGAAGGCAGTCTAGTGCCGTTCATTGATACTGCATTATAATCTGGCGCCATCCCGCGAATACGCACAAATCGGCCTTCACCTTGGTCGCGCTCTATCGATAACCCCGGTACCCGTTGCAGTGCTTCACTGATGTTTGTGTCTGGAAAATTGCCTAATGCATCTGCACTGAGCACACTCACTAAGTTATCAGCCGCTCGCTGACGATTTAATGATTTGCTCAACGCGCCGCGCTGACCTACCACTTGAATATGTTCTAACCCTTGGCCCTGCAACTGGATCTGGCTATTGCTAATACCGTCTTGCGTTACCTTAATGCGTTCTCGATGAGTCAGCCCACCTAGATAACTGGCCACTAAGGTATATTCGCCCGCAGCAATTTTGGGGAAGAAAAACCGCCCATCACGATTGGATTCTAGTTTTAGATTTAGCTCTTCAATACTCACTAAGGCACCTTGCAGTGGCAATTGCGTGTGACTGTCTTTAACTGCACCTTCGATACGCCCTGCCCAAGCAGCTGATGGCATGCACAAGCTTGAAGCAAGCAAGGCGATATAAAGAGGGGAAAGCGAACTCTTTAACGTCATGATTTTACATCCTATTGGTTGTTAGCTCTGATGGGCGGCAAAGCTAGATGAAGGATATGACAATGATGTGACGCAGGTATTTCTCCTAGACCCAAATAGGCCTAAATAGCTATGTAACCGAAGGCTTTGAGCTAAAATGACTGGGCTAAACTTGGTTAATTGATATTAGAAGCAGTGTGTTATTTACTCTATAAAATCCAAATAATGTGCTGGTTTTAAAAGAAAAAAAGCCCATGAACTAGTTTCATGTTTATACCAGCTCAAAATAAGTTGAAACTTTTTAAGCAAAACTGACTCGTTGAATGAGCTAGTTTGCCTCCCCTAAATTGACTTAAACCATCACAAAAGCGTCATATAAGCGCGGTAACGTAACTATCACTATAATTAATCACTTATAAACCATGATCCCTAGCTATAGATTTGCCACTTCGATACTCCTAAGCTGCGCTACATTATTGAGCCTGTGTCTACTCCAAGCGCAACTCAAACCTAGTGCCGATATTGACTGGCTCGATATCACCACCGAAGGCGCGCTATTATTACTAGGCTTAAGTTGGCTAGTGCTGGTGTTATCTGCCCGACCTGGCGGTCGTGTCACCCAGCTATTACTGATTGGCTTATTGGGGTATAGCCTTGGCTGCTATATGGATTTACTCGATGAGTTCTTTATTAACGACAGCTTGCCGAGCTGGTTCAATTTAATGGAAAAGCTGCCGACACCTATTGGCTTAGTCACCTTGACCTTTGGTTTATGGCTATGGCGAGAAGAGCAAACCACCATCAACGAGCAGCTGCGAACCCGCGAGCAATTTTATCGCCAACACCAGCTGGTTGATCACCTAACCCAGCTGTGCGATGCCAGAGCCATGCGCCACCAACTCGAGCAACATTTAGCTCAACCCCACGCTATCGCATTGATCATGATTGATCTGGATAATTTTACCCAAATCAACCATCAACGAGGTTTTACCCAAGGCGACCAACTGCTGACTAACGTCGCACAAATGTTAGCTAGTCAGCTTCGTTCACAGGATTTAGTGTGCCGATACGCCGGCGATCGATTTGTTATTATGCTAAGCCAATGCAGCCAAGTCTTTGCAGAAGCCATGGCCCAAGAGCTGGTAAACGCCATCACACCACTGGGCTGCCAAGCAAGCCAAGCGATATGCTTTACCGCCAACAATAACGCTCAACCTTCACTCAACGCTGAGCAACTTATTGAGCAGGTAAACCAAAACCTAGAGCAAGTAAAGCAAGCACAACGATGGCCTAAAGCCGGATGAAATTAACGGCAATTGCCTATGCTGATGATAAATGCATTGATAGCCAGCTACTCGTCGCCAATTTGGTAGCACTGTTCCGGCTGCGGGGCTTATCCACGGCCTCCCTGTTGGCGGGCAGCGCCATTTTCGAACAAGACTTTTGCCAGGCTGAACACAAAATTAGTCCGCTGCAATTGGCTAAACTGGTGAGTAATGCAATTAAATCTTGGCCTACTGACGACCTTGCTTTTATTTTGGGTCAGCAGTGGTTACCAGCCCAAAGTGGTCAACTAAGCCAAGGTTTACTCTGTAGTGAAGACTTAGATCAAGCGCAGCGATTTTGGCAACGCTACCATTGGCTTGTTCAGCCTTGGCTACAGATCTCACGCTGGCAAACCGCCGAACAGCAGCATCTGCTGCTCCAGCAAGACTTAGGTATGCCACAGCTGCAACGCTTTTTCATAGAATTAAGTTTATCGAGCTTAGTATCCAGTTATAAACGTTTAAGTCGCTGCCGCTGGCAAGGTCAGTTCTCACTCCCCTATTCAGCCCCAAGCAATATTGACCAATACTACAAATACCTTGGTGACGAATTGAAATTCAACCAACCTATCTGTGTCGTCAGCGTCAACCAATCTACACTCAAGCAAGCTTTTGAATTACATAATTCGCAAGGTTTTTTACAAGCACAACGACAGCTGAGGCGGCAATATTTAAATGCTGATCATCGTATTGGTTTGCCAGCAACCATCCGCGCTCTTCTGCTAAGACAAATCCACGCCAATTTGAGTTTGCCCGATGTCGCACAGCAGCTGTGTCTCAGCCCTGCGACACTAAAGCGACGGCTAAAGGCATTTAGTATTAGCTTTCAGCAACTGCAAGATGAAGCCAAGCTACAACACGCTATCTATCTGATTGTGATTAACGGCGACAGTAACCTCCATATCGCCAAACAATTAAAATTTGCCGACAGTAATAATTTTCGCCGCTCATTTAAGCGCTGGACAGGACAATTACCTAGCCAGTTTAGATATTGGTTATCAAATTAGATCGATTGCCCTGCAGCCACCCCTGATGACCATGCCCACTGGAAGTTGAACCCGCCGAGCCAGCCACTGACGTCCATCACTTCACCGATAAAGTATAAGCCCGTGACACTTTTCGCTTCCATGGTTTTAGATGACAACTCGTTGGTATCAACACCACCAAGCGTTACTTCTGCAGTGCGGTAACCTTCGGTGCCATTCATCACGATTGACCACTCATTTAAGTCTTTAGCAATTTGGTCTCGTTCACCGTGCCCTAATTGATTTAAGGCTTTATCCAGATGAGTTGCATCAAACAACGTTTCAACAAGACGCTTTGGTAGCCACTGACTAACCGTATTTCTTAAGCTTTGTTTAGGATGATTAGCCAGCGCAGTTTCAATTTTTTCTTTGGCACTTTCATTGGGCAATAAGTTAATACTAATTGCTTGGCCTGCTTGCCAGTAATTTGAGATCTGCAAAATAGCTGGGCCAGATAAACCACGATGAGTAAACAATAGTGCTTCACTAAATTGGGTACCATCTTCAGCGGTTATGGTTGACGGCACTGCAATGCCTGACAGCGGCTCAAAACGCGCTTTTTGTTCACTATGCCATGTAAATGGCACTAAGCCAGCTGTGGTAGGTAACACCTTGAGTCCAAATTGTTCTGCAAGTTTGTAACCGTAAGGTGATGCGCCAAGTTTTGGCATGGATAAGCCGCCTGTAGCAATCACTAATGAATCACAGCTAAATTCACCATTGGAGGTTTGCACTTCAAACTGTCCTTGGGCATTTTTCGCCACACTCATGATCTCAGTGCGCAGCTGTACTGTAGCGCCCGCCCAATCACATTCAGTCATCAACATGGTGACGATCTCTTTGGCTGAATCGTCACAGAATAACTGCCCGTGGTCACGTTCATGGTAGTTAATACCATGACGTTCAACTAACTCGATAAAATCCTGTGAACGATAGCGGGCTAGTGCAGACTTAACAAAATGGCTGTTGCCACATAAGAAGTTATGCGGCTCTACTTTTTGGTTGGTAAAGTTACAACGACCACCACCGCTGATAAGAATTTTTTTACCTGCCTGTTTGGCGTTATCTAACACCAGTACATCACGACCTCGATAGCCTGCAGTTGATGCACACATTAATCCTGCTGCGCCTGCGCCAATAATAATTACGTCGTGATGTTTCACAGGTTTACTCTCTTATTCGTTAAGCGCCTTACGGCAATCGATTAGCATATTTTAGTGGCGGATTTTTCATCAGCCACAAAAAAGGGCGCTATATTAGCACCCTTTTCGTTGTATTCACACTTGCACTAGCTTGAGAGTGTTTCAGACTTCTGTTCGCGTCCTAGTAGCTCTTTGGCTGCATCTACAGGGGCTTTACCTTTATAAAGCACTTGATAGATTTGCTCAGTGATTGGCATTTCAACACCAAGACGTTTAGCTAAAGTGTAAACCTCTTTGGTATTGCGATAACCTTCAACCACTTGGCCAATTTCTTCTTGGGCGGTATCGACATCGCTGCCTTTACCTAGTGCCAAGCCAAATCGACGATTCCGTGATTGATTATCTGTACAAGTCAGCACTAAATCACCTAGGCCAGCCATACCCATAAAGGTATTAGCATCCGCATTTAATGCGACGCCTAAACGTGTTAGTTCAACTAAACCACGGGTGATCAATGCAGTACGAGCATTAGCGCCAAAGCCAATGCCATCTGACATACCCGCGCCAATTGCGATAACGTTTTTAACAGCGCCACCCAATTGTAAGCCAGTAAAGTCATCATTTGCGTAAACACGTAAACGTTTCGGGCTATGTAATAACTCTACCAAATCATGAGTAAAGTCGGTACATGTACCCGCTACCGAAATAGCTGTCGGCATACCGGCAGCAAGTTCTTTGGCAAACGTTGGTCCTGATAATACTGCTAATGGAAATTTCTCACCAAGTTGCTCACGAGCAACATCTTGCAGTAATCGACCTGTTTCAGGCTCTAATCCTTTAGTGGCCCAGACAATGCGCGCATCATCTCGTAGTAAAGGTTTGGCCTGTTTCAGTACTAAACCAAATACATGGCTTGGTACTACAACCAAAACATTTTTACTCGCAGCAAGTGCTTTGCCTAAGTCGGTTTCTAATTCAAGTGTGTCAGGAAAGGTAATTCCTGGCAGAAATGCATTATTAGCGCGTTCTTTGGCTAGGGTTTCCATGTGCTCAGGCTCATGGCCCCATAGCAAGGTCTTATGACCGCTGCTTGCGAGGGAAATGGCAAGAGCAGTGCCGTAAGACCCTGCTCCTAATACCGTAATTTCGGTAGTATTATCCATATTGATTAAGCGTTTGCTTCTTCAGCAGCAGGAGCTGCAGCAGCGTCTTGCTGACGTTGTTGAACGTACTGTGCAAATAACGCATCAAAGTTAACAGGTGCAAGGTTAAGCTGTGGGAAAGTACCACGAGCAACTAAGTTGCCTACAGTTTCACGTGCGTATGGGAATAGTACGTTAGGGCAGTAAGCACCTAATGAATGAGCAAGTTGTTGTTCAGTTAAACCAGTGATAGAGAAAATACCAGCTTGTTGAACTTCACATAAGAATGCAGTTTCTTCACCGTTTTGAGCTGTAACAGTTAAAGAAAGAATCACTTCATACACGTCATCAGAAAGTTTGTTGCTACGAGTGTCAAGGTCTAGCTTAACTTCTGGGTTCCATTCTTTTTGGAAAACAGCTGGGCTGTTTGGCGTTTCAAATGAAACGTCTTTAGTGAATACGCGTTGAATGTTGAATTGTGGTGCTTGTTCTTCGTTGTTAGCTACTTCAGCCATGATTTTCTACCTTCAAATTGTGTTTTAGCTCTTCTATGAAGCTAATTTTAGATTTGGGCTTTTATTACTAAAATGCAGCTGATGCCATATTTTAGTCCATCCCGATTAAAGTTGATCTAACTAGTTAACAAAACGCCTGTAAGCCCTTTATACAAGTAGGATCTTGTTCTACTCGCTAATATTGTCATCAGCGAGTAGCTGGTTACCTTTTACTTCTTACCTTTAACAGTCGGTAAGTTAGCCGCAGTCCAGTCACCCATACCGCCTTTTAGGTTACTGACATTTTCAAAGCCTTGCGTAACAAGAAGTTGAGCTGCTTGCGCAGAAGTCATACCAGCATTACATACAGTAATAATGGGACTGCTTTTATACTTTTCAAGGCTTGTCGCTTTATTATTTTTAATTTCAGACAAAGGCACATTTAACGCATCTACGATGTGGCCTTTACGAAACTCTTCTTGAGAACGAACATCAATGACTTTACCGTCTTGTTTGTTCATTAGCATGGTCAATTGTTGCGTATTGATATTAACGACTTTAGAGGTTGCAGCTTTAATCGTAGTCACGACTACCGCAATGAACAAACCAACCCACGCAATACTCAATACTGGGTTTGCTTGAAAAAATTCAATATATTCTTGCATCTTCTCTGCCTACTTTAAAAATGGCTAAAATTAATAAGCCACAGAGTATACCGATTGCGTCTTTATAATGCAGCAAGTTCAAGCCTATTACTCGACTCCAATGATTTATTAGTGCCACTTTACCTAAGAAAGATTGCATTTAGTTAACAAGCAAAGGTCAAATCCGCAGTAATTATGCTTTTATTGCAAATAATTCATCAAGCCTCCCAGCCACTCAGACTACGCCATGGCTATTGAAATAACCTCTCTTAGAGCAAAGCTGTAAGTAAATTACTTTTTCAGCGCCTGCATAAGTAGTAATATCGATACCATTAAAATTTTAACTTTCTCATCAACTTTTAACTTTCAAATAGAGGTATTTCCATGGCGACTCAAAAGCGTCCATTGGCACTCCTTATCTTAGATGGTTGGGGTTACCGCGAAAATACGCATCAAAATGCTATTTTTCACGCTAACACTCCCGTTTTAGATAAATTGAATGCTACTTATCCACACAGTTTAATTTCAGGCTCAGGTTTAGATGTAGGTTTACCTGATGGTCAGATGGGTAACTCTGAAGTGGGTCATATCAATATTGGTTCTGGCCGTATTGTCTATCAAGAACTGACACGTATTACTAAGTCGATTGCAGATAATGAATTCACTCAAAACGCTGCTTTATGTGAATCTATCGACAAAGCAATTAGCAATAATGGCGCAGTGCACATCATGGGGCTGATGTCTCCAGGTGGTGTCCATAGTCATGAAGATCACATTGAAGCTATGTGTCGTATGGCTGTTGAACGTGGCGCAACTAAAGTGTACTTACACGCTTTCCTAGATGGCCGAGATACACCACCTCGCAGTGCAAAAAATTCATTGGCGCATTTTGATGAATTATTTAGCAGTTTAGGACACGGTAAAATCGCTTCATTGATTGGTCGTTACTACGCAATGGATCGTGATAACCGCTGGGATCGCGTACAAAAAACCTATAACCTCATCACTCAAGGTGAAGCTGAATTTAACTACTCTAATGCCGTTGAAGCATTAGAAGCAGCATACGCCCGTGATGAAAATGATGAATTTGTTGCTGCAACCACTATTGGCGAAGCTGCTCATTTATCTGACGGTGATGCGCTTATTTTCATGAACTTCCGCGCTGACCGTGCACGCCAAATTACTCGCAGTTTTGTAAATGCTGACTTCGATGGCTTTGAGCGTAAAGCGACGCCTGACGTCAATTTTGTGATGCTAACAAACTATGCCAACGACATTAAAGTCCCTGTGGCATTCCCATCAACAGATTTGGTGAATACCTTAGGTGAGACTTTACAAAACCAAGGTAAAACTCAGTTACGCATTTCAGAAACTGAAAAATATGCTCACGTAACCTTCTTTTTTAATGGCGGTAAAGAGCAACCATTTGAAGGTGAAAGCCGCGAACTGATTAAATCTCCAGATGTAGCAACTTATGATCTTCAACCTGAAATGAACTCAACAGAGTTAACCGATAAGCTGGTTGCTGCAATTGAGTCAACAGACTATGACGTGATCATTTGTAATTACCCTAACGGTGATATGGTTGGTCACACAGGAAACTTCGATGCCGCAGTAAAAGCATGTGAAGCTGTAGATGCATGTATTGGCCGTGTGGTTGAAGCGTTACAGAAAGTGGGCGGCGAATGTTTAATTACCGCCGATCATGGTAATGCTGAGCAAATGACCAATGAAGAAACAGGTCAAGCACATACCGCCCATACCAGTGAACTAGTCCCATTCATTTATGTTGGTCGTGATGCCACTATCGAAGAGGGCGGCCGATTGAGCGATATAGCGCCAACTATGTTAACCTTGATGGAACAAGAAGTGCCATCAGAAATGACAGGCCACTCAATCATTAAACTCAAAGAGTAAATAGCCACTCGTGAAAAAACGACTATTGTTTAAAGCCAGCATACTTGCTGGCTTTCTGATACTTTCATCATCAGTTCAAAGTGCCGATCTGAACAAGCGTCAGTCTGAGCTTAAAGCTATTCAAGCACAGATTAACCAACAACAAAGCTCTTTGAAAGACAGCAGCCGCCAACGAGAAAAGCTCATTTCGTTACTCAAACGAGATGAGCAAGCTATTTCTAGTGCTGCACAAAAAGTAAATTTAACCCAAGCGTCTCTCAGCCAAGTTAATAGCAAACTCAGTGAGTTAGATGTAGAAAAAATTCAACTAGATAAACGCCGTACAACACAACAAAAAACCTTATCTAAACAACTTTCAAGTGCCTATTTAGCCGGTAATCATGACTACTCAAAAATGATGCTGAACCAGCAAAATCCCGCAACAGTTGAAAGAATGCTGGCTTATTATCAATACCTAAATAACGCCAGAATTGCCGCTATTACAAATCTAAAGAGCACCATAGAGCAATTAGATACCGTTAAGACTCAACAAGTTGAAGAACAGCAAAAGCTGAATGCATTAATCATTGAGCAAAAGCAACAAGCTGAGCAACTCAATAAAGAACAAAGCCAACGTCAGCAAACTTTAGCGCAGATCCAGCGCACCCTTACTAGTAAAGGTGCGGAACTGGAACAAATGCAAATAGAAGAGGCCAGCTTGAAGCGCCTCATTGAGCAAGCGTTACTTGCCGCTAAAGACAACCCTCAAATGGATGGCTTAGCTAAAAAACGTGGACAATTAAATTGGCCAACAAAAGGCCACTTAGCCTCAAAGTTTGGTAGTCGTCGTTCAGGTCAAATCCGTTGGAAAGGAGTGGTAATAGCCGCCCCTGAAGGACGTAACATCACAGCCGTTGCACCAGGCACTGTAATTTACGCCGATTGGTTACGCGGGTTTGGTATGGTGATGGTCGTTGACCATGGTGAAGGTTATATGAGCCTTTATGGTCACGCACAGGCGTTATTAATCCAACCGGGTGAAACGGTGCAGAAAGGTGAATCAATTGCCCTTGTCGGGAGTTCAGGCGGACAAACAGAATCTGGCCTATACTTTGAAATACGACACAAAGGGCAAGCCGTTAACCCAGCGAAATATTGTCGATAATCATCAGGCTAGAAAAGCCTAATTCGCTGAAATAACCGACGCCCTGAATATACCTTAACGGTATTAAGGGGCGATTATGATGCAATTTGCACGCTATTTATTATGTTTTCTATTGGGTATTTCAGTTGCTTTATCAATGAGCTTATCAAGTTCAGAGCAACACTATAAATATGAATCTGAATACAGTTACACGCTGCTATTAGATGTTATCGACACAATTCACACCTACTATTTCAACGATGTTGATCGAGAAGATTTAATCGAATTCGCCATCGATGGCATTTTTACAAACCTTGACCCATATTCCGGCTTTTTGGATTCTGAAGACTACCAAAGCATTAACGATAGTAATAGTGGGCAGTATTTCGGCTATGGTTTTGAAGTGGCAACCGACGACGATCAAATCACTATCATTACTCCTTACCCCAATTCACCTGCAGCAAGAGCAAACTTACAGCCTGGCGATAAAGTGCTACAGCTAAACGATACCATTATTGATAGCAGCAACTTGACTGACGTGCTGATGGATATCAAACAAAATAGTAATAATAAACAGACAATTAATTTAACCATTGAACGTGAAACTGACTCGCCATTCAAGCTTTCATTAGATCCAGAGCTTATTCATATAGAGTCTATCAACGCTAAAGTTATTAAAGGTAATATCGGTTATATACAGTTAAATTCGTTTCAACACGACGCGACTAGCGCCATTATCAAACAAGCTAAACTTTGGCAAAATGAATCATTAAGCGGACTTATTTTGGATGTTAGGAACAATCCGGGTGGCTTATTGGGTCAAGCAATTAGTATTGCGGATCTGTTCTTGAAAAAAGGGTTAATAGTCTCAACTGAAGGGCGTTTTTTTGATGCCAATGAAGTTTATTACGCATCTCAACCGACTATTTTCGAAGATATCCCAATGGTGGTATTAATCAATAAAGGCTCAGCCTCAGCATCAGAAGTGCTGGCAGCAGCACTGCAAGAAAACGAACGAGCAACACTTGTAGGCGAAACAAGCTTTGGTAAAGGTACAGTACAAAGCCTAATACCCATGTTAGAGATGGGTAATGCGATAAAGCTAACCATTGCAAAGTACAGCACGCCTGATGGCAATGACATTCACAGTAAAGGTATTGAACCCGATATTAAAATTTCAAACGAAGCTATTCTAAATTCTGATTATCTGGATATAATTGAGCAAACAACTGCGCAATATGATGAACCACAGGATGGTCAGATTTCTTCAGCTATTGCATGGATAACTACTCATAACTAAAAAGCAGACTCTGTGCGCAAAATATTTTTTGGATTAGCTCTACTCATTACTGGACACGTACAAGCCGCAAACATCGCTATCATCATTGACGATATAGGTTATCGTCAATCAGATGAGGCTGTGCTGACGCTCCCTAATACAGTCACCTTATCAGTGTTACCTCATACCCCTTTAGGTCAAACATTGGCTCAACAAGGGCATAATCAAGGTAATGAAATTATGCTGCATATTCCAATGCAGGCATTAAATGGTAAAAAATTGGGAAACGGTGGTTTAACTAATGATATGGATAAGCAGCAATTAAAGCGTCAGCTTAAAGCATCTCTCGAAAATATCCCTTACGCCAAAGGTGCCAATAACCATATGGGTAGCCTATTAACTCAGTTAGATAATCCAATGAACTGGTTAATGGAAAGCTTAAAGAAAAAGGATTTGTATTTTGTTGATAGCGTCACCACTCGTTACAGCAAAGCGAGCGATAAAGCCCTGCAATATGGAGTGCCGTTACTCAGAAGAGAAATCTTTTTAGATAACGATGTCAGTGAACAAGCGTTAGAGAAACAATTCACTCAAATCATTAAGAAAGCAAAAACCGAAGGGAGTATTGTTGTAATCGCGCACCCTTATCCGGAAACAGTGCGCTTTTTAAATAAAAACCTACATAGATTGGAAGGTAAAGGTATCGACTTAGTCCATACCTCAAAACTTTTGCCAGTTTCAATGGCTAAGAACGAAGGAACTAGTTCAGCTCAAGTACTGAGATAGACAGATCTGGCAGCGTTCCCATTAACTCGTCTGAATTTTTTACTATATCAGCTAAAGTGCACTGATTTAATACTTCCATATAAGCAGCAACAGCCTTAGCTAATATGCCCTTTAAGCTACAAGCAGGCGTAAAGCGGCAATAGGGTTCAGTACAGTTAACTGGGGCTAATGATGGCTCAAGTTCACCCACTAATTTACCCAGATTTATCTCAGCAGGCTTTAGCGCCAACTTAAACCCACCGCTTTTTCCTCTAATGGTTTGGATATAGCCAAGCTTGCCTAGATGATGAATAATTTTTGCAACGTGATTCGATGACAGCTCAAAGACAGTCGTGACTTCCGCAATACGAAATAACGTTTCTCTTTGTGGCTGGGCAGCGACGTACATTAAAATACGAATGCCATAGTCTGTATATCGTGTTAGTTGCATAAGTTAATTCCAGGCTTAAAATTTATCTGCTTAAGATGTTGATGATTCAAGTTCAGTGATCAACCATAAAGCTTGTTCATTCGTCGTACTGCACACGTCAATTGTGGCTGTAAACTCAGCACAAACCTTTGGCCTAGATGGGTCGCCAAACAGCTTACATAAGTTATTGTCATTTAATTGAATACAACGCTCACCAGCAGGTTTACCCTTTGGCATGCCAGGGATCGGACTAGTAATAGAGGGCGCAATGCAACAAGCACCGCAGCCGAGACGACAATCCATAATTCTACCTAAGCGTTAAAGCAGCAATATATCTTACTAATGCCTAATATAAAAACATCTTTTGTTAAAAAAGCACATAAAATACATCTTTAACTATAAAGTGAGAGTTCTGTACAATTTTACCTGATAAACATCTGACAATGATTGTTATGAACTCCGTCATTAATCACTTTAAACGCACTACTTATATGCATTCTATCAATCTAGTTAGGTCAATTACATTAACCTACATCATCAAAAGTGCACAGAGCTATAAACGCCAGACACGAAAAAGCCCTAACATTGCTGTTAGGGCTTATCGTAATGTTGGCGGAGCGGACGGGACT
>NZ_JAUOSO010000015.1:0-149373 GCF_030548905.1 Shewanella sp. 2_MG-2023 | reverse complement strand
CTATAAAGGTATCACTCGGGCTTGTTCAACACTTGGGATAAGGACGCGGCTACGCGCGGCCTATCCTTATCTGTTATGAATTATATTTTCGATACAAGCACTTTGGTTTTTCATGTTTTTGATATTGTCATTACCAACAAGAGCCTTAATTGACATATACCTATAGTTGGAAAGTGTTTCTCGAAAAGACATTTCGTTAAACGCAGAGTCTACACTGCGGTCTTTTTCAATTTTAATTAACATGTTATCCATAGATAAAAGGCCCTTCGATATATCGGAGCAGCTTATTTCTTTTCCAGACAAATCTCTTGATACAATATTTGCTGCGAAATATATATCGTTTGTAAATCTAGGTGTAGAGATTGACAGCTCATAACCACCTCTTATTCTAGTGGCAATACCGTCACGTAATAATTCGGCGATAGCTGAAGAGAAGCGCTCGTCATCAGTCTTCTCAATAATCCCTCCTTTCTTATTAGCCACTTTTATGAGGTCAGCTTTATAGGCCTGTATAGACTGTGCGTCGAACTGATAACTAATTGAGAAAAACACAGCAACCAAAGCCAGAAGATTAATCCAGTTAGGTAGGTTATCTGCTTTAAATGCCGTTTTAAAATACTGTTTCATAGTTCACCCTGCGAATGCGTTCATAACAGCTTATTATATAGCTGCTTGATAATCTTCCGGCTAAAATTCAACTTAGCAGGAACAATACCAAGCCAACCGCTACTAGCCTTCAAGAAAAAATGTTTTACAAGTTCTGAAAACTACTATACTGGAGATAAAATCAGCCATGAGAATGTACAAGTATTACCTACCAGCAAGTGGCCAATTTAAGTAATCCGCTACAAGGGACCATATACCACGATAATTGATTGGTTAATTTAAAATCTATAAGTGTTTGATCTCGCATGATAAGACATGCCCTTTACTTCATCACCTCTATTTCCATTCAATATCGTCGTAAAAATATCTTTAACAACTTCATTTGTTTTTTTATAAAAGAGCCCATGTGTCTTGCCTACATCTTTACCACCTGTAAAATCAAAATAAATAGCATTTTTAGAGTTTAGGTTCTTTGCAGATCTGCCAAGCCTTGCTTTTTGAAAGTTGACATCAGACCACTTCAAAACCCAATCATTTTCGTTAATTGTTACATAAACTTTTTTCCCTGTTTCAATCAAATCAACCCAAGTGGCATGACTTACGTTATCAACGTCAGCTTGACAAAGTACAACATTGTCAAAAATTGAGGTTTCATTCTCATACGCAGAGTCAACAATATAATTCTGAAATAAGTAATTACCTAGACTGTAAGTCATTATTGAAAACTTAACGTTACAACTTTCTAATGCCTCTCTATTGAAAGGTTCTTTCAAATAACTACCAAGCTTTTCTAATGTTGAATCGAGAGCTCCCACAGATGCTCTTGCTGTACGCTTAGCATGACGATACTCTTTTGTCTTAAACCCGCCAGGATTAGAAGGCCATGAAAAGGCTATAACTTCTACTCCATGTTCCTCCTCTAACGCTCTACTTTTCTCTAAATTCTTTTTAAAGGATTGATTAAAACCATGGACAAAAAAAACACAATTCTTATTCTCTGATGTTAATTTGTCTCGTAATTTCAAGAATTGTTTTTGTGAGGGGATGTTATTTTCAGTTATAACTGACGGCTCTTTTATTAATATCACTTGCCACTTCCCATCGACCTTTTCTGCATTTGCAAGTCTTACCTCATTTGGCCCTTTAGAATTGACCCTGTCACCAAAAGCATTATGATCGCCAATACCATCTATAAAGTTTGATTTATTAATATTTCTATTTGTAATAATTAACATAAGATTATTCCTTTACTTTGTAATAACTATATAGTTTTAGAATTAGTGTTTCAGGTTGGTTTAGTATAATTGCAGCAAACCTGAACCTCTTAAAAAGTGGAACTCTTTACAGGAATATAACCAATGATGTCTCCTGAGAGTACATAGTAGTTTTTTCTATTTGAGTAATGATGAGACTGAGACTCTGCAAGATGTTAAATGTAATCAGTTTATCTATATCTGTAATAGATTTTTATTTTAAAAGATGACTCGAACTTCTATCAAACAAAATATTATTATTATAAGGGCAATAATTTAACGTTAATTTTCTTCGTCCAACATCTAAAAACGTTAAGTTTAATTCACCGGTGTTGTTTGATTGTAGATTTTCCCATGCTTTTGATACGTCCCCTTGTTTAACGTCTGCTAATTGCACATTGTAATAATATGGTACTGCATTAATAAGTATGGCTTCTTCAGTTGGAAAAAGGTGCCCTAACACGGCTGAATTACTAGATGGTTCCGCTCTTAGCACTACTCTACTTTTTACTCGTTCTGAAAGCACTATCACGTCTTTTGAGTGACCTTGATAATTAATAAATAGGAGTATAAATAGTAAGCATTTCATTCATCTTTCCGTGATGGCGCTGCTTAGTTTTTATACAAACCTACAGCTGGTTTTTACAAATTACAAGGTGTTAATCGTATAACTGTTGACTACTAAAAATTAAAATAGTAAGTATAAGAACTTAAGTAACAATAATTTAGGAATAAAAGGGCTCATATTGCTACCTTGTTGAATCAATCGTTCTACTTATAATAAGTAAGTGTTGTGAAGGTTCATTTATGATGCATTGCATCAGAGTAAAGCAGGCTAAATAATATTAGCAGGTCGATGGCAGCGTATTGAACGGCAGACAACCCCTTCCATGGTTAAAATTCATTTGTCGTGATTAAAGCGGGTTCGTGTTCAGGATAGGCTGAATATTGTTCATCCAAATTATGAAGTAACTCTCAGATTTCCAATTTCACTACCATAATAGTTAACCTCAGTTTAGACTCTCTAAATATTCATAAAAGCTCATTACCTTTCACCTAGAATTAACAAACAAATTCAACAAAATAGTAAGCATAATAGTTTGGATTTAAAGTAAAAATCCTGCTACCTCTGTAAATAGAACAGTTATACCAACATCACGATCTTTAGACTTAACAATCTTAGGGATTATGCATATAAATTATCTTATTCAATCCGTTCAAGCATACTAAAAGTATAGTTTTTAGAATATTAAATATTATTTCAAGGCGGCTTGTCTTTCATTTGTAATTTCAACTATTAGTTTTATTGCGTGATCGTTTAGCAGCAATAATAATTTATGAATACACAATCTAAAATTACAAGATTACATAGATTTCAAGGTCCTGTTTTACTTTACATTTTTAGTGTTAAATTTCGTAGTTATTCATCATCGATGTGATGCTATAAATCAATTCTAAATAAGCTATTTTAAATTAGTTATTTATGAAGTGTAGAATCTCTACTTTGGCAATTGAAATAGTTAATTAAAAATAAAATTCACAGGTTACAAACGAAGTATGTAATACGAAAATATGAACAAGGATGCTCATGCGTACTTTAGTGTTAGTAATTTTGATTTATTTTTCTACCTTTAATCATTTAGTTGAGGCTAATCACGATATTCCTGTTCAGATATATGTGGCCAAATACCAAAAATATACCCTCTATATAGATTGCAACAGAAAGGCTTCTTTTGCATTTAATTACGTTATTGATTCTGATACTGGTAATGAAACACGCTATGGAAGTTTCTATGACGACATAAATATGCCCTCCCACTGTAAACAGCTATCACGAAGCTCCTATCGCCTCATCAATAAAAATACAGAGTTATCTTATGATAGAGGGCATTTAGCCGCGGCAAATCACTTTGATTCAAGCAAGGCATTACTTAAAGAAGTTAACTTTATGTCCAATGTCCTCCCTCAGACCGTAGCTTTAAATCGCGGAGCGTGGAAAAGAACTGAAGAGCTCATTGAATGTTATAGAGACTTATTTCCCGTGACTACGTTGGGTGGGGTCATATGGGGTAATGATAGTTCCAATGACTACTTTGTTAACAGCCATGGCGTTGAAACTCCAGATTATTTTTGGCGATTATTATCTGGAGTTAATTCTAATGGAAAAGAATTTTACTCTGCATGTATTTTACCTAATGACGGTAGTGCTAGGAGTTCGAACCTTGTTCACTATGAAGTCAGTCATGAAAAGCTAATGGAACTAGTCAAAATACGAAAATCCAAAGAGTTATTAAGGGATATAACGGTGACTTTAGGTGAACCTTTTAAATATTCAAAGAGGTGCAAGTTTTATGAATCATAAATTTATTTTTCTGACTGCAGCAGTTGTTCCACTTATAGGTATCTATTTTGATTTCGGTCATGGCTTAACGTGGGTTGAGTACAAAGAGCCTGAAGACTATTTAGTGCTAATAATGAGGTTGTTATTTCTAACATTAATTGCAGAACGAATAATCGAATTCTACAACCTTTTGTTTCGATCCAAGAAAAGAAAGGTGTTATTAGCTGAAATCAGTAAGGCTAAAAAAGCAGGTACCGATAACGTTCATATACTAGAAGCTGAGCTCCTAGAGTTTAGGGATGTCACGAGAAGGCAGTCTGCAATGGTCGGGTTTATCATTGGAGCTTTAATGGCAATTATTGGCATTAGGGTATTTACAGGTATGTTTGATTTTGGAGATGCCTCATCGGTTCAGATAATCATGTTTGATTTATTTGAAGTGTTTGTAATGGGTTGCATTATTGCTGGTGGTTCGAAAGGCATTAACAAAATTGTAAGTGCCATTGAAGCATTCGCTCAAGCTGGAAAAGACAATGTAATTAAAGCTTCAAGTTCCAGCTAGAAAAACTTTTTGCATAATTTTAGCTAAACCAAAGAATTCGCTATCGTTTTTTTAACTTTTATAAAAGGAATTATTATGAATTTATTCAGAAACATACAAGCATTAAACAAACAAAGCTCAGCAAGTGTTTTTAATAATTTAAAAGATATTGTTGGTGATGATTCACCTGCTGTTAGTTTAATAGCCTATAGCTTATCTGATTGGGAAGGCTTGTCAGAAAACTTATCATCTAAAGGTTTAACCATAGATAATGCAAATGACTTAATTTCATTGTTAAGTCAAAAGTATCCCGATTATCAAGAACCGACAAGTAAGTTAATGAATCCAATATCGGAACTCAAGGAGCCTTTAGAGTGGCCACTTATTGACATCAGCGCATCACAATCAATACCAATTCATTCAGCTAGCTTTACTTACAATGGTCAAGTTAGTTCAAACCTCTGTATTGAAGCAATAGACAAACCTCCGCATGAAGAATGGCCAAGCATATTAGGAAGTGAATCACTGATGAGCTATTCAATTGAAGGTAAATTCTCAGCAGGTACAGCTTTAAACTTATCAATGACCAGTGGTGCGCTAGCATTAAATGTCAGTGGAAGTGTGCAAAGTACAGGAGCCGGAAATCTAAATATTTATTTCAAACATGATGCTACGAAATCAGTTATAGAGTCAGCAATAAATGATTTTGCGCATATTGATGCATTAACAGATATTGCTGTTATTCAGGGCAGTAATTTTGCAGGGTTAATAGTGGATATAAAAGGCGGCCTAAAACTTCAATCTGATATGACGTTAGGGAGTGTTTTCGAAACTCAATACAGTCTTAATAAAACAATTACCAATAAACCTGTAGCCCTTAAAATTGGTGTCGGAGCAAGTGTTGGATGGCAGCTTGATGGCGAAATGCAACTTTCTTGCTATGTTGCTACTAACTCGACAGATTTAATTATTCAAGTGGCAAGAAAAAGAAGCACAACGACAACAAATTCACTAAGTATCGGGGCAAAGATTGTTGCTCCTGGAGTTAAAGAGCAAGCATCAAAGTATGTAAAAGAGTTAAAAAGTTACCATGATGAAATTATGGAAGTTATCAACACATACGCTGAACCTAAACAATGGCTCCTTAATAACATCAATGAACGATTAGAAAATCAACCAGATTGGCAACAAACGGTACTCGGTGTTGGATTAGGACAAGTTAACAATCAAGAGTTACAAGAAGAGGTATCTGAGCTAATAGCAGATGAGCTTTCAAAGCCATTCAGTTCTTTTTCAAGTTGGTCTGAAGACCTAAATAAACAAAATGTTATTAGCGAAAACTTAGCAAGCCGTATTGGTAGGAACAAAGCTAATGAAACTGAAGCGTACTTGTTTAAATTATTGAACGAGACAGCTAATGATTATTATCAGGCATTGTCTTCAAAAGTAAAAGGTTGGCTTACAAACTCCATTGATAGAAATCTGTTAAAACCGCTTTCTGAATTTGGGCTACAAGTTGATGAAACTTTGGATAATACTGAGGAAAGTATAGAGAAAGTCATGGCTCCTCTTCTAGAGCTTTTAAATCACTATAATAAAAACGTTTTAGTAATGACCGATTTTATTGAAAACACAATGATTGAAGAGCTAGGAGTCGACTTTAAGCGTTCAGAGAAAAAACTAAATACTAATCAGTCTTTGTTGAAAGTTAGATTTAACATGGACTCTCATGACAAAGAAACCCTTAATACTCTAATCGGTGAATGTTTAACTGGTGACTTTCGTAATGTCTTATTAGGAAATGATGCAAATGATTTATACCAGTTAGAAGAGTCAGTATTTACACAAATGCAGGACAACACAAAGACAATATCCCTTACTATCAACTTTTTTGGTATAAAAACATCAAAACGCACAATGTTTAATTCTAAAGCTATAATTCAATATGACGGTTCAGGTCAGCTTTCCGTTTATGAAACACAGTCTATTCTTAAAGCCCTTAATGAGGCTGGTAACGAAAAAAATTATGTAAAATTGTTTAATCACGTTAATTTATTAAACGGTAGCAAAAGTAAGTTTAGTATAACTATTGGTTATAATGATGGTGACCTAACAAGTTCTGAACTGAATGGTTTTTTACAAATATTTGAACGTACTAGGTTGATTGAAAAAGGCACAACTCAAAAAATTTCCAATGAATTATCAGCTAAGCGCCTTATCGATTCATCTGAAGAGCATAACTTACGATTAACAAACGTGTTGAGTTTATCCAGACATCAAGTTGAAAGTGCTTGTAATGTTCCCGAAGATAAAATATTTAAAATTGCTCTAAAGCAGCAGCTTTTAGCTTGGAAACAGTATGCGTTGTTACATCCTCATAGTGCTTATGCCGAACAGCTCTGGTTATTAGAGTGTTTTAATAAAACTCAACCTTTATATCAAAATGTTATTGAATTAGCTGATATGTCACGTTTTCAAAGAAGCAAAAAATTGGAGAGAGTCTTAAATGGACTCTACGATAGAGCGCCAAGTAGAGAAATAAAGAAACGTGTAAATAGTGCTATAAAAATGGTAAATAAAACTTGTGATAATGCATCTTCAATGATCGGCTATCTTAAAAGTCTGAAAACATTAATAAATCAAGATGTTCCAAGTGAAATAAATGAAACCCTATCAGAGTCAACCATCAATTTACTAACAAATAGCTCAGAACACTTAAATGAACTAATTCAAGATTGGGTTAAAACTTTCTCTACGATTTATCAACTCGATATTGATAGAGCTCATCCATGTTCTGTTGCATTACTAGGTGTGTTTAGGGAGCTATCAGAAACTGAGCCTGAGACGATAATCCCGCTAATTTATCAGAATTCAGATGGCCTGGTTAAACCTATTGTGATTTTATAAAGTGGTACCCTATATTTAATGGTAAATTTGAATAGAGCTAGGTTAAACAAACTTTATTCAACGCCTTTCAAGTACCCCATGGGCATAATATAACTTATGCCCTACTTTTCTTTTATTTGGACTTAACACTCTGTCAGCTAATGAGCCAAATGCTATAGGGGTATTTGGCCTAAACTAAATGACCTTCTTTGTTGAAGTTATAAATAGTCATCATGATAACGTTTTAGTTAATCAAAAAACACGCAATATACTTTCTATACAGAAATTTGAACACCTTAAGGACAGCTAATGATTTCTATACTAAGTTTATTCCTTGGCTTTGCTTTAATCGGGTTAGCATTCACTGTATTTGGAATTTTGTTGAGTTTACTGATGGGTTTGTTTGGATTTTCTACTAAGCGACTGAACTTTAATGACTCTTTTGATGCTGCTTTTGAATCCATGTGGCCAGCTATTATCACTTCCTTGATACTTGTTATACCAGGCTGCGTTACATTTCTTCGCCCTACTTCAGATATCCCTGACTTCTTAATCTACGAAAATAGGTTCGGGCAAAATGATGATATTAAAAGTGGATTTATCCTCTTTATGTATATTTTTACAATTGTTTTTTTAATTCTTTACATAATGAAAATCAAAGAGAAACTGAAATAAACATTCAAACAACCGCATACTATCAACAGCTTATGAACAAACCAACTTACTTCTACACTTAGTTTTTTTACGTTTTAAGCGACTAATGGTTATCAAATTAGTAGTAAATTAATACTAATTTGATTCTGACATCTCAAAATTGTTGTCTTTGACAAGGTATTAAACTCTCCTATTCTTTATGCATAATTAAATGACTTAAATGCAATGGATATGCGTCTAAAAATACTGTTAGTCAGCTTAACGTTAATCATTTCTAACTTGGCCTTTGCTGAATCGCTTTCATATAAAATTGATATTTTTGAAGAAGATTATGATGCTGAAGTTCCAGTCAGCGGTTCAATAATGGCTGCTTACCTTGCCACTGGAGCACTAAATTACGTTGCAACAGAATCCTTGTATATTTATGTCGTTCCTGAAAAAAAAGAAGTAAACATATCTGTTGTTAGCATAGACGGACATTATTCAGCTGATATTGAATTAACTCATACCTCAAACACCGCTGGATGGATAAATATAGATATCCCTTCTGAACATAAAAAAGCATTAAAAAAATATGCACATAATGAACTTGTAGCTTATGTATTTGCTGACAGCAAAGATGCATTTGGTTTGTATGTGCAAGAAGTATTTCCATCTTCTTGGGGGAAACCTACAAATGGCCAAAGGGTATTTTTCATTAACACTTCAGGAATTTCTCCTGAGTTCTATTATAAAGATAAGTCTGGAGATACGATCACTGTATCGTGTAAAGAAATTCAAAATAAACTAACACGAGCATTTAATCATTCCTGCATATATGAAGTCGTAATAGCTGAAAAACCAACACTCATATTTGTAAATCCAACTCCAGAAGCTGAAGGCTCTTCAAGTAAGAAGTTTTTGGTATGGAGTGGCCATAAGTGAAGAACTTTGAAGAAAAGATTTATCTTTTCATATCAGTTAAAAAATTAACGATTCCAATTTCAATAATGTTCGTTGTATTAGTCATTTCATGCCTTATCGTTCTCTATCTTTGCGCTTTAGCGACGTTTAAAAAATTAGATGACAGCGCAATCTATAATGTCGACACCATGTCTGAAGCTTTTGAATACAGTGTAATATCTAAAACTGCTCCAGATATTCTGTTAAACCGCTTTGTTCCAATCAAGCATTCCTGCTCTTCAATGGAAAACAATCAAGAGTATTTAAACGGAAATCTTTCTTTAAACAGTGGAGTTAAGGTGCTTATTGAACGTAAAAGCACGGAAATGATTAAACTCACCGCAGTGTTTGATAGTCAAACAGATAACGGCGACAAAAAACGGCGTTTAGGAACTCTCATAAACGATTTTGAACGTTGTAAATTATACAGTTCCGTTGTTTTTAATATTAAGTTATCGCCTCAAAACCCTATTTTTTCACTTAATGTCATTGGTGATATTCAAATTGGGAGAGTTATCGGTGATGCTCCTGATGGGTATTACCCATTAGTACAAAGCGGTCAGATTATTATCCAAGATAAGGCAACATTTACACATTCCTTAATCACATTATCCCCTCACTTAATAAGACCTGGGGACACAGTTAAAATGACTGAAACTAAAGGGATTATTCGTGCATCACATGAACATAGCGGTTTAACCGGTATTTTTCAGCAAACAGGTCATCAAATTCTGTTATCTAGACTTTACTCAAAAACACCTAACCCAGTAAAACCTTCTTTCTTTGATAGAGTGATGAGTGATGGTGAACTCGCATTTGCACTATCTACTGCGATTATTTTTATTCAGTTTATAGGCTTTTGTATAACAATATTATTCCGTCTGGCTTTATTTTCATCTACGAGCGGAGAAACTAATGAACTTCCTTAACAAAAAGAAAAACATGATGTGGAAAAATTTTAGATACATTGTGTTTATATTTCTTTGTGGATTTTATAACGCATCAGCTTCGGACGTGTATATTGAAACTCATACAGGTGAAGGCCAAGGGATATTAAGAACTATAGGCGGAGAATGCTTTGTTTATACCCCTGCGCATGTTGTTAAAAAGTCGAGTGATTTTTTAGTCAGTACGCGATTAGAAAAACGAATTAACTCTCAACTGATTACAACTTACCCTCAGGACTTAGCATTACTAAAATTGCCATCTCAAAACACTAAAACATGTTTGGAAAGTAGCTGGATAGACGAAGGAAATCGAGTTAACACTATCTTAGAGGTAATAGATAAAGGAGAGCTAAACTTTAGACAAAGTAATGGACGAGTAATTTCTTATGACATAGATATCATTCAAAAAGAACTTCATAGTACCTTCAAAATTAAAATTAACCACCCGACTAAAACAATTACTAAAGGTATGAGTGGCTCAATAATTAATGTTGGTAATTATCCTATAGGTATGTTGCTTTCCGTTAATGAAGGTGTTGGAACAGTTTTAAGAATGGATACTATGGCAGACTTATCTAGCTCCGTTATAAGGACCTACGCTACTGATAAAGAATTAATTGAGTTAGGAGTATACGAGAAAAGATCATCTATATCTGTTAACAAATCTCAAACAGATACAAGCGTTAAAAAAATGAAGCCTATTTCATCAATTTCTTCGAAACAAGTTATTAAAGGCAATGCATTTAAAGGAAGTTCTGAATCTTTCAAAATTTTAGCACTCGGTAATACAGCTTATAGACTTACAAGTCTTAAACAAAGCGATGATGTATTGGTTAGATTGGAATTTCAAAACCCTGCAGGGAAAAAGTTAGCGTCATCTGGAAGGATTAGAACTGACAAGCCAACCCAGTGGGAATTTGGCACAGTTGAAGATGGTGAACATCATCTTGTGGTGAGTGGTTCTAGAGGTTCCGGCAATTTCGAAATACAACTCGAAGTGATAGCAACCCCTGAACAGTTAATATCTGAAAGTAATGTGCTTGGGCATGGAGATACAGTTCATGGGATGATTTCTTCAGGTACATTTGCTGTATATGAAATTTTGTCTCGAGGTAATACTGCTTATAGACTGACAAGTCTCAAACAAAGCGATGATGTATTGGTTAGCTTAGAATTTCAAAATCCTGCAGGAAAAAAGTTAGCGTCATCTGGAAGGATTAGAACTGACAAACCAACCCAGTGGGAATTTGGCACAGTTGAAGATGGTGAACATCATCTTGTGGTGAGTGGCTCTAGAGGTTCCGGCAATTTCGAAATGCAACTCGAAGTAATAGCAACCCCTGAACAGTTAATATCTGAAAGTAATGTGCTTGGGCATGGAGATACAGTTCAAGGGATGATTTCATCAGGTACATTTGCTGTATATAAAATTTTGTCTCGAGGTAATACAGCTTATAGACTTACAAGTCTTAAACAAAGCGATGATGTATTGGTTAGATTGGAATTTCAAAACCCTGCGGGGAAAAAGTTAGCGTCATCTGGAAGGATTAGAACTGACAAGCCAACCCAGTGGGAATTTAGCACTGTTAAAGATGGTGAACATCATCTTGTGGTCAGTGGCTCTAGAGGTTCTGGAAATTATGAACTATTACTGGAGAAAATAAATTAATTTTAAAAATATTAGTTTTTATGTCCCGAGCAAAGTCAATTAACATTAAGCTGTGTGATTTTTAGGCGACGCTACGTGATTTTCAAGCCGATGTTGTTAGTGTATATACTTGAAATACAAATAGGAGCACTTGAAAAACAGATTTAAACCTTGAATTAACGCTATAAAACAACACCTTACGTTTGGTTTTACTGGCTGTGTACATTGTATGTATTATTAGTCCAAACGCGCTTAATTTACCTTATCAAGGTTTTATTTATTAGTACGTAATTAAATTTGAAATATGAAGGCGTAATGAGAATCTCAACATAGGTGCCAAAAGCTAAATAAATCTCACTTTAGATGGCCTGTTGAATTTAAGCTGGTTTCACAACTAATTGAAAATATGAAGAAGTATTAGGATGAGATTCACAATTTAAGAGTCCGTAGCCATTTTGACCTTTCCATTCAGATCGAGATTCTACTGCCACCATGAGGTTTTTGCTTTACCTAGATTTTCAAAGTCCCTACGCAAATAAAAATTTATCCTGATCGGTTTACTCAATTCTAGCTCTTTATGGGGCAAAATAATTTAGGCATAGGCTTTATTGACTTACTTATACTAAAGCTCCACATTTTTTCCTTAATACTGACGAAACTATACACTTTGCAAAAGTATAATTAATGCATCAAATTCATTTGGGTATACATTGATTATGTTTAAGGGAAAAAAGCAAAAAACAATTGTTACAAGTTTAATTGTCGGCATATCGTTAACCTTAACAGCTTGTGAATGGGCTGAGGATCTGCTTGATGAAGTTAGCGATTCTACGAGTTCAACTGGCTATTACCAGTTTGTAAATTTAGTTCCCCAGTCTCCTATCATCGAATTTCTGGTCGATGATCAATCTATCGCTGAATTAGCATTCGGAGATGCTAGCACTATTGAGTCTGTAGCGAAGGACAGCTACGACTTAGGATTTAATCAAATTTTACCTAACTCCTCAAACGACGAATTCACTAGCAATGATGGTGTTAGTGTGTCCAACGATATAATTAGTACATATATAATTTATGGTGATACTGATGTGCCATCTTCGCTTACATTAACGACTGATATTTCAGAATTATTCGATGAAGATTTTGATGAAAACTATGATGCAATAATTCAGTTTATTCATTTATCAAACTCAGCATTTGATATCGATGTTTATTGGTTAAACGAAGGAGAAGATTTATTAAACAAAGTCGCCGATCACACTTTATCATATGAAAATTCGAGTGATGAAGTCGAAATACAATCAGGTATTTATAAATTGGTTTTAACTGAATCTGGTACAGATAATATTATTGCATCGAGTGACAGTATTACAGTATCAACTGGTGATGCTCAAATATTTGCGTTGACTAACTACCTAACTGCAGGTTCAGACGATCCTGTATATAGCATTATAAACATTGAAACAGACAGTGCTCGAGAACTCACAAATGAAGCGCAAGCAGCAAAGATACGTTTCTCACATGGTATCTCTGCTCCTGATTACTCAGACATATTTCTCGACATTTATTTAACCGATCCAGATATCGATAACGAAGCCAACTTGATAGCTAATACATTAGAATTTGGTGCTTTGTCTAATCTAGTTGATATTGAAATTGAAAATGTAGATACGAGCGATACGCGCAGCTTTTACATAATGGATAGTATTAAAGAAGAAAAAATTGATACATTCAGCGTTGATTTACAGCCTAGTAGTCGCATGCTTATCTTAACATCGGGTGATACATCATCATCCATTACAGTAAATGATTACGAAGAAGAGCTTCGAATTATAGACACTCACGCGAAAGTTTTAATAAGCCACAGTATTGATGATATAAAAAGTGATGCTATTGATGTTTTGATTATAAATGATGGCAGTAACCCAGATACTTATTCTGCACAAATTGAACTCAGTTATATGGGCAATGCTGATTATGAATTAGAAAGTGGTGACTACGATGTTTATATTTATAACGCCTCAACTGGTGAATTAATTATTGAAACATCACTACGTGGTATTGAAAAAGGAGAAGTTGTGAATTTAATTGCAACTGACTACACCTACGGTGGTACACCTTATCAGCTACACACCTATTACAACGAATAAAAGCAATATAGCTCAGAAATCAGAGTGGGGCCATGCGCCCTACTTTGACCTCACATTCTATAAATCAATGACCTAAAGTTAAGTAATGAGTATCTTTCTGTGCACCCTAATATATTCGTTGTCTGCATAATCCCTGTAAGTCACGACAAAGGAGCGCTAAATGTCTATTGTGTTCAACGTATCATTATTTTCAGTATTCATGTTTACCCTGTTGAATCCTGTATATGCCCAAATAGAAACCCAAAAATTACCAGATACCGGCCAAAGTGTTCAATATGATGTAAAGGGAAAGCCTTTATCCATCTCTAATAGTAGCTTGTTTACTGGTCAAGACGCTTCAATTGAAGGTAACGCATTGAGTTATAAAGATAATGAAGATGGAACGGTGACAGACTTAAATACCGGGTTAATGTGGCAGAAAAGCCATGATACGACCAAAAGGAATTTAGCTGATTCAACTAAAGTGATAAACAATATGACCTTAGGTGGTTACGATGATTGGCGTTTACCTACAATTAAAGAACTCTATTCACTGGCCAATTTTGATGGGCAACTAATGAAGCCTGAAAGTGGTCAGGAGAGTCGTCCGTACCTTGATAGCGCTTATTTTGATTTCAATTATGATAAACGTATTCCATTTGCTGGCGCTTTCTGGTCAAGTACTGTTTACAATAAAAGTGCAGTGCAAAACTTTACTGCACATGGCGGTCTTCAGGGAGGGTTCGGCTTTAACTTTGCAGATGGGCATATTAAATCATATGAAACAGGCTTGTTTTTCGATCTAACTACCATTAAAAAATCTGACCATATGTTTGTACCTGGCAATTTTGTACGTGCAGTTCGCAATACTACAACGCTCTATGATATGGACTATATTGATAACAATAATGGCACTATCACTGACCAATCAACTAGTTTGATGTGGGCTAAAAATGATAGTGGTCAACAAATGGATTGGGTCAAAGCTCTAGCTTATGCAGATAACGCTTTGCTTGCAGGTTATAGCGATTGGCGATTACCCAATGCCAAAGAGCTTCAATCATTAGTTGATTATGAGAAAAAAGACTTACCAGCAATAAACACTGAGTTTTTTAACGTGACCCAGACTGAATTTAAATCACAACAGGACGCCTATTATGTTTGGACGAGTACGACTCAAGGCGACTTTAAACACACTGCTGTTTATATTTCGTTTGCGCAAGCTTGGAGCAAGAAAGACTCAAATGCTACAGAATATTTTGATTGGCATGGGGCTGGTGCGCAACGAAGCGATCCGAAAAGCGGTAAACCATCGGATTATGAACTTGCTTCTGAAATGGCAAGTGATTACATTTCCATAAATAATTGGGTCCGCTTGGTTCGTGATGTTAAATAATTAGCAGTGAAATTTAACCGCCGCATGGGCCAGTTTGTTCTACTGGCCAATTAAAATTATCTTGTTAAGCGGCTAGATAAATTTGTTCCTTTCTAATTATCTATTTACTCGTCTTGATACTGTTGAACAAGCTTTGCATATCAACAATGGGCTTATGTATTTCATTGTCATCACGATGAACAACTAAGATGTGACAAGCCCCCGACTTCAAATAATTGAGTCGGTTTTAGTCGATAGTATTTTTCTTCTATATCCTTTGATAATTCTGCATAAGGCTGTGTCATTACGTCCTGCAGTTGGTGCAGCAATTCATAATTTCCTTCAGCGGCTTGTTGATAAGCAGGTACAACAAACCACTCACGCAAAATATATTTGGGATTGACAAGTTTCATATGTGCAGATATTTCTTCGGTCGATTGTGGTCCAGAAACATTGTTATTAGTACTGTTTGCAATACTATTATCACCACTGATATCACTAATACTAATGTTGATAAGTACTTTCCAATCATCAAGCCACGCTTTCCAGCGATGATTCAATGTTTGTTCATCTGCCTCCCCTGCCAAATCGGAATAAAAACTTTTTTGTAAAGGGGTTATATCGTCTGGAATAGAGGAGAGCTCTCGGAAGAAAATAGTATAATCAACCTTCGTTTGCTTCATCAGCTTGTCTAGCTCACTGAGCATCGAGTTGTAAAGTTGCTGATGATTATTCATGTTTAAATGTTCAAAACCGAGCTTTTTTGCCCACATGGTATTCATTTGTGTATGCATGACATTTGAAAAACCATCTTGAATTTCATCAAATTGTCTTAAACACTCATGCTGATCAGATAACAAAGGACGTAAAGCTGAACAAAAACTATCAAAGTTTTTTTGTGCTGCGTTAGGTTGGTTCATCAAAGCAAAATGTAATCCTCCACCTGTCCAAGGCGAGTATTGAGGATCAAAAACATCACAAAAACCAAAGGGGCCATAGTCAAGTGTGTAACCACCTGCTGCACAATTATCACTATTGAAATTACCTTGGCAAAAACCAACTCGGATCCATTGTCCGATGAGCGATGTTAGCCGACTTCTAAACTCTTTTGCCAATAAAATTATTTGTGCAGCTAAAGGAAGCTCCTTATCGATTACATCAGCGTATTCACGCTGTATTAAATGTAACACTATCTTTTCGAGTTCTTGCAATGCATTTGCGTGTTCTTGATGACGGACACGTCGAGCAAAAAGCTCAAGTTGTCCAACACGAATAAAGGACGGTGCGACGCGCGTTGTAATCGCAACAGATTCGGATATTAATATATCAGGATTTTCCGAGCGTGAATCTTCTGAGTACCATGGACGTTGTACTTTATCCGTTGAAACATACAAACTTAAAGAACGCGATGTAGGTACACCTAGAGCGTGCATATGCTCTTGAGCTAAAAACTCACGAATACTTGAGCGTAATACAGCTCGACCGTCAGCACCTCTACAGTATGGTGTTCGCCCGCCTCCTTTTAATTGCATTTCCCAACGTTGGTCGTTGATAACGGCCTCAAATACTGAGATCGCGCGACCATCGCCATAGCCATTACCCGTTTGAAATGGGCATTGCTGAATATATTCAGTACCGTAAATAGAAAGCGCATAACCAGTTGACCAACCAACTTGACGCATAGGCTCAGGAACCTGAGACAAGTCTCCCGAAAATAGACGTACAAAATCAGGGGACGTCGCCAAACAGTCGTCAAAACCAAGTTCTAAAAACAAGTTTTTACTGTGTGCAACGTATTTGGGATTTGTAATTGGAGTCGGTCTAACTGGGACATAATGGCCTGAGAATACTTGTCGAGTTTGGTGATCAATACCGCTACTTGTAGCATCTGGATCTCTATGTAAGCTATCCAAAAGTGAATAACTTGCTGAACTAGCGAGTTGAGTTAATGTTGTTATTTTCACGCTGTTTTGTTGAGACTGACGATTGGACATATATAGTTATACCAAGATTGATAAGAAAATTTTCAATGCATTGTTTATCCTAACGGTTCAGTTGATAAGTTAATAGCTTTAACAAATAACAACAAAATAATCATCTTAAAAATTGATGTGCGTTAAGAATGTCTCTTTAGTAGTAATGCTTTAGAATACGTGACTAAAATCAAGTGACAGTAAAATAATTTCCAATAAACATGTGTAATTTTGATTAACGATTTGAAGCATGCAGTATGACTAAACAATCAATTAAACAAGCAATGAAACAATCAATAACAACATTGATAGAACGTAGAATGTTGCTGACTGATAACCTTGTTAAGTAGTAATCTAAACACTTAATGGGATAACCATTATGTCATTGATACTGAAGATGTAATTACAAGATGAGATAAAGCATATCGATGACATGATCACAAACTAGAACAACTTAGCTAGCTAAATCAGAATCTATATAAGCTTGAGAATAATCTAGAAGTAGAATGTGATATTTGTGGAGAACCGATTCTAAAGCACTTAGCTATTCTAGGTGTATTGAATCATTAAATTGAATGCTAAAAACAAACACAAACACAAAGCCTACACAATTGGCTTGGATTTCTATGTAAGTTTAAAATTTAAACCATGTTTGATGAGGCACAAAGCGGATGATAGTTGCTTATAAGCTTTAGGTTATATCAAATTGCGTTTTTATAGATTGTGCGAAACGAATTATGAGTATGCTATAAAGAAGCTAACCCCTTTTAAGTCTAATCCCTAATATTTTAATCCTAAATAGTGTCTAATCGTTACGAAACATTGAAATAAGCTGCTCATCTATCAGTTCAGGTGATTGATGGTTAGCTGTCACAGCCTCGTCACAATACACGCGTTTCTTACAAGACATCAAACATAACTGCCACAGCTGCTTTTTTGTTTCTATATCTAAACTTTTAATATCTGCAACGCAGATGTGTCCACTTTGGATAAGCGAAGCCATTTTATCAAGTGGAATAGAAATATTAAGTTGTGTCATTGTGTTGTCCTCAAAAATTCAATATAGCAATTATATATTAATGAGAATGATTATCAACACGATTTAAACTGTTAACTAATATTTTTATGTTAATTGCCTTATTATTGGTTATCAGCTAAAAAATCGAACCAGGTAGACTTGCTGACCCCATCTTGTTTATAGCTCACTATTGTTCGCCAAACCATATAATTACTGCTGCAAGATCCATAAATTGCAGTTCCCTTGAATGATTTTTGATCGTCTGTTTCTAGTCTGACTGGAATAACGCCCATAAACATATCGCGACCTTCAATTCTAATCTGTACATCGCTCACAGGTACTGAAAACGTAAGTTGTATGTCTAATGGTTTTTCACTTGGTGTGAAAACAGGGTTTATCATGAGAGACACGGTTTGGTTGTTTACACTTTGTTCACAAACTTCTTTAGCAAATTGACATAACGTTTGATCAACAACTTCACTTTTGCTTACTTCCATTGGAGGTTGAGAATCGCATCCTACTAAATTAGCAATAAAAAATAACAAGAAAGCACACTTTGTTAAAAATCGCACAAATAATAACCTCATGATTCAAATTGATAACATTATCTTTAGGAAATTGATCTGGATCAAGTTTCCTCAGGTTCTCTGAGTATCTTTTTTGACGCAGCTCAAGTATCATTGCATTGCCTCATGATAGATACAAAAAACATGAGGTAACACCTTGACAGCGCGTTAAAAAGCAACTTCATTTTAGGTTGTTTTTTCAGCGAATGTCAGCCTAAACAGGTAAAGTTCTTCTTTACTATAATTAAAAGTAAAAGTAATAAGCCGTGGAAGCATTATGATGAATCATTCCCAGCCTACAGGCGCTGATTACAACTACACTATTGTTCGCCAATTCGCATTAACCACAGTTTTGTGGGGAATCGTTGGTATGGCAGTTGGTGTATTGATTGCGGCCCAGTTAATCTGGCCACAACTAAACTTTGAAACATCATGGTTAACGTATAGTCGTCTTAGACCGCTACATACGAATGCTGTGATTTTCGCGTTTGGTACTTCAGCCCTTTTCGCAACATCCTACTATATCGTACAACGCACCTGTCAAACCCGATTATTTGCACCTAAATTAGCTGCATTTACATTCTGGGGTTGGCAAGCCATTATCCTCTCAGCTGCAATCACCTTACCAATGGGTTTCACCTCAGGTAAAGAGTATGCAGAACTTGAGTGGCCTATTGATATCGCAATTACCATTGTCTGGGTTGCTTATGCAGTAGTGTTCTTTGGCACAATCATTAAACGAACTACGTCGCACATTTATGTTGCTAACTGGTTCTTTGGTGCTTTCATTATCACGGTAGCAGTACTGCACATTGTTAACTCAATGGCGGTTCCTGTGAGCTTATTCAAATCATATTCCATGTACTCAGGCGCAGTCGATGCGATGGTACAGTGGTGGTATGGACATAATGCGGTTGGTTTCCTACTAACTGCAGGTTTCTTAGGGATGATGTATTACTTCGTACCTAAACAAGCTGGTCGCCCTGTTTATTCTTACCGTCTTTCTATCGTCCATTTCTGGGCATTGATTGCATTGTATATTTGGGCTGGTCCACATCACCTTCATTATACTGCGTTACCTGACTGGACTCAGACTCTAGGTATGGTGATGTCGTTAATCTTATTTGCTCCATCTTGGGGTGGCATGATTAACGGTATTATGACGTTATCAGGTGCTTGGCATAAGTTACGTACCGACCCAGTTTTACGATTCTTAGTTGTTTCATTATCTTTCTATGGTATGTCTACCTTCGAAGGACCAATGATGGCGATTAAAACAGTAAACGCCCTTTCGCATTACACAGATTGGACTGTTGGTCACGTTCACTCTGGTGCATTAGGTTGGGTTGCGATGGTTTCTATCGGTTCGCTATATCACTTAATACCTGTGTTATTCGGTCACGGCCGTATGTACAGTACTAACCTAGTGAATGTGCATTTCTGGTTAGCGACGATTGGTACCGTTTTATACATCGTAGCAATGTGGATTTCTGGTGTGATGCAAGGTCTAATGTGGCGTGCAGTTAACTCTGACGGTACATTAACTTATAGCTTTGTTGAAAGCTTAGAAGCTTCTTACCCATTCTACTTTGTCCGCTTTATTGGTGGTGTGTTCTTCTTAACTGGTATGTTCATTATGGCGTACAACGTCATTCGTACCGTTAATGCACCTAAAGATACTTTACCAGCATTAGCTGAAGAAAAAGCATAAGGAGCAGAACGATGAAATTTAATCATGAAATTATCGAAAAAAACATCGGTCTGCTAGGTATCTTTACTGTTATTGCCATCAGTTTTGGTGGTTTAGTTCAGATCACTCCGTTGCTATTTTCTAAGGATACAACTGAACCAGTTGAAGGGTTAATTCCGTATACTGCATTACAGACTGAAGGTCGTGATATTTATGTCCGTGAAGGTTGTTATAACTGTCACAGCCAAATGATCCGCCCTTTACGTGCTGAAACTGAACGTTATGGCCATTACTCTGTAGCTGGTGAGTCAGTTTGGGACCACCCATTCCAGTGGGGTTCTAAGCGTACTGGACCTGACTTAGCTCGAGTTGGCGGTCGTTACAGTGACAAATGGCATGAAGTGCATTTGATTAACCCTCGTGATGTCGTTCCACAGTCTAATATGCCAGCTTACCCTTGGTTAGCTGAAAATAAACTAGACGGAAAACTCACTGGTAAGAAGATGCAAATCTTAAGTAATTTCCATCCGGATCATAATCTGTATACCGAAGAAGAAATTGCTCGCGCTCAAGCGGCTGTTGAAGGCAAAACTGAATTAGAAGCGTTAATCGCTTACCTTCAGTCTTTAGGCCACGCGCTGAAATAAGGAGGCAATTATGGATTACGGAACGTTACAAGGCATTCTTACCATTATTGTTATGGTCGTATTTGCTGGCATCTTTTATTGGGCGTATAGCTCTAAAAGCAAAGCTGGTTTTGATGAAGCCGCTAACCTGATTTTTTCTGACGAAGAAATTAAAAGCCAAACTAATCATTCAGGAGATAATAAGTAATGAGTATCTTTTGGAATGTGTGGATTATTTTTCCGACGCTATTAGTTATTGCTGGTTGTTTCTTCCTTTTACGTGCTTGTTCAAAGAACAAGACCGGAATTGAAGAAGGCGAATCAATGGGTCATACCTTTGACGGTATTGAAGAACTAAACAACCCACTACCAAAGTGGTGGGCATACATGTTCTATCTCAGTATTGTTTTTGGCCTGATTTACCTAGCGTTATACCCAGGTCTTGGTAGTTACCAAGGTTTATTTGGTTGGACGAGTTCTAACCAAAGTGTGGGTTACGAAGAAGGTATTAAAGCTGACTCGAAAGCTGCGGTTGAACTCGCTAAAGCTGAAAATCGTTTATCACAATATGACCGTGAAGTTGCGGCTGCTGATGAAAAATATGGTCCTATCTTTGCTGCATATCTAGCGACGCCGTTAGAAGATTTAGTTAAAGATGAAGAAGCATTAAAAGTTGGTGGACGTTTGTTCCTGCAAAATTGTGCTCAATGCCATGGTTCAACAGGTAGTGGTGGTATTGGTTTCCCTGATTTAACTGATGGTAATTGGTTATACGGTGGTGAACTAGCCACAATTAAGACTTCTATCATGAACGGTCGAAACGGTATGATGCCTCCAAAAGGCGGTTTACCGATTGAAGACAGTGAAATACAAGGCTTAGCTGAATACGTGTTCAAACTATCTGGTCGTGACCATGACGCTACGTTAGCAGCGCAAGGTCAAGGTTCATTTATGAAAGGCTGTTTTGCTTGTCATGGAATGGACGGCACAGGTAATAAGTTTATGGGCGCACCTGATTTAACTGACAATGCTTGGTTATACGGTGGCAGTCGCTTGCAAGTGATGCAATCAATTGCAAACGGTCGTGCTGGTGTTATGCCAGCGTGGAACGACATCTTAGGTGAAGAAAAAGTTCACGTAATATCTGCTTACGTTTATAGCTTATCAAACAAATAGTTACACCTCGGTAACATCAAAGGCTTCGTGAAAACGAAGCCTTTTTTTTAAGTGATTCTTAAGCCTTTTCAAGGTAAAATAACATAATAATAATTCTTAATATTTAGGACCTTTTTATGTCTGATGTTCAACCCTGGTATAAGCATTTTTGGCCTTGGTTTATTGTTGTTCTACTTCTTGTCGTTGTCATTAAAAGTATGGTGGCAATGAGCATTGCAATTGATAATGCAGACTCGCTGGTTTCTGATGATTATTATAAAGAAGGTAAAGCCATCAATATGGATTTACGTAAAATCAAACAAGCTAAAAACTTAGGTATGCAGTTTTTAATTGAAGTTCATGACCATGAATTAAAAATTTCCCAGCACGGCGGCCCTGAATACCGCGCCGCACTTCAAGTCAGTTTCATTCACCCGACTCTTGAAGATAAAGATTTTAGAATCAATGCGACTGCAGATGGTAACGGTGATTTCAGAATCGGATTATCTGAAGCAATTTCAGGTCCGTGGAATGTAAGATTACAAGGCTTTGATAATAGCTGGCGTATCCAGCAACGTATTGATATACAAGATGATGTAGAATACTGGTTGAATTAATCTTCATGCAAAATTGCTTTCACTGTAATGAACCTGTTTTAACTGGTAGCGAATTTACAACCGTTATTGATAATCAGGCACAACCTATGTGTTGTCCTGGTTGTCAGGCTGTATCGCAAGCCATCATCGACTCTGGGTTAAGTAGCTATTATCAATTTAGAAGTGAACCAGGCAGTAAGCAAACTGCGCTTGTTCCATCTGAGTTGGCTCAATTTTCTGCGTATGATCTTCCTGAAATCCAACAAGACTTAGTCCATTCAAAAGATAACCAAAATACGCTTTCAGTTTCTATCGAAGGGATAACTTGTGCAGCTTGTGCTTGGCTAATTGAACATAAATTAAAACAGCTTCCTGGCATAATTAGCATTGCGGTCAACTCTACTACCCAAAGAGCATTAGTCTGTTGGGATGACTCTCGTGTAAAACTCAGTGAAATACTATCAGAAATCAGCCGTATTGGTTATCACGCTGCACCCTATCAAATAGATGAACAAGAAAAACTCAGTAAACAAGAATCGCGAAAGTTTCTACTTCGTCTTGGACTAGCTGCATTCGTCACCATGCAAGTAATGATGTTTGCACTGGCTTTATATTCTGACTACTTCATTTTAGAAGATACTGAAATGAGGGATTACTTTCGCTGGGTCAGTATGACGCTTGCCGCTCCTGTAGTCTTTTACTCTGCTCAACCTTTTTACTTCAGTGCCGTTAGAAGTTTGCTCGGCGGTAAGGTCAATATGGATTTATCCGTTTCTTTAGCTATCGCTGGCGCTTATATAGCCAGTTGTATCGCGACAATAAACGGCACTGGTGAAGTGTATTTTGAGTCTGTCACCATGTTCACTTTCTTTTTGCTATTAGGACGTTTTTTCGAACAAAAAGCAAAACAAACCGCATCCGTCAGTTCGAGTAATCTACACAAACTCGTACCGTTAACAGCTAATTTAATATCTGATTCAATAAATAACTCCTCTGCTAGTGAAGTAACTGAAATTCCAGCTAAACGATTAAAAGTTGGAGATACCATTTTAATCAAACCTGGTGAAGTCGTTGCTGCTGATGGGATCATATTATCAGGTAAGTCTGGCTTAAATGAATCAATGTTAACTGGCGAACAAATGCCATTTATCAAAAGTGAGCGAGATACCGTGTATGCTGGCACTATTAATGTAGACCAACCTATTACTGTTCAAGTAACCGCATTAGGTCAAGATCAATTAGTCGCTGAAATTATCCGTTTACAAGAGGTAGCCTCAAATACGAAACCTAAAATTGCCTTGCTCGTTGATAAATCTGCCAGCTATTTTTCAACGGCCATCATTGCTATAGCGGGGATCACCTATTTTAGTTGGCTATTTATTTCACCAGATGATGCTTTCTGGGTCATGTTATCGGTATTAGTCGCCACCTGCCCTTGTGCACTTGCATTAGCAACACCAACAGCAATCACATGTTCTACGGCAATATTTACCAAACTGGGGATTATTGTTCAAAAAGCGGGCGTATTTGAGAAACTACCATTAATTGAACATGTCGTATTTGATAAGACCGGCACATTAACGTGCGGAACTGTCTCTATTCAAAAAACAATCATTACAGATGACCTTGTTAATGAGCATTCAGCTCTTAATTACGCTGCAGCGCTTGAAATGGGTTCTATTCATCCAATCGCAAAAGCATTTGCACCATTTGTTAACTCAGACATTATCGCAACAGAGATCATCCACCATGTTGGGCTAGGAATATCTGCCAAGGTTAATGAACATACCGTCAAATTGGGTAATGCTCAGTTTGTCGGCCTCGATGCGTCACATTGTAAAGGCCAATTACTTTGGTTATCTATTGATGACATAATAACTTCCTGCTTTATTTTGCAAGATGCTATCCGTATTGATAGCGCACAAGCTGTAACAGAACTTCAGACGTTAGGTATTCAAGTCAGTATGGCAAGTGGCGACAGCAGTAAACATGTCACTGAAATAGCCCGTCAATTAAATATACAACAAGCTTATGCAGGCTTAAGCCCACAAGACAAACTTGAATTGATAAATAATTTACAACAAAAACAGCAGGTTGCTATGTTTGGTGATGGTATCAATGATGCCCCAGTACTCGCTGGTGCCAACTTATCTGTAGCAATGGGAAGTGGCAGCGCAATTGCTAAAAATAGCGCTGACTTAATTTTACTTGGCGATCATCTTTCTAAATTCATTCAAGCAATAAAACTTGCTAAACTAACCAATAGAATAATAAAACAAAATCTAATTTGGGCGTTTGCTTACAACATCATTATATTGCCGTTAGCCGTAACAGGTCATGTCGTTCCGTATATAGCGGCGATTGGTATGTCGATAAGCTCAATTATTGTTGTTTCTAACAGTCTTCGCCTGCTAAGGGTAAAACTATGAGTATCATCTACGTATTAATTCCCATTGCCATGCTTTTCGTCGTGGTCGCTGTAGCCGTATTTTTTTGGGCGGTAAAATCAGAACAATTCGATGATCTTGATAGGCAAAGTGTGTCGATATTATTTGATGAAGATAAGCCTACTGTGACTACAGATTATACTAAGACGCTCAATGATGACGTGGTAACTGCTAACTCTTTTGATGATGAGCAAATTGATTCGGATAAATCTGCAACCAAAAAGACTCCGCAAATTGATTGAATATAATGTATGGGGAGCATTCCTGGTCGGATTAATGGGCGCTGCACATTGTTTTGGAATGTGTGGTGGTTTAATTGGCGCTTTTGCTACTAATTTGCCAGCAACATCTTCAAATCGTTTAGCAAACCAATTAAGTTTTTTACTCAGTTATAACTTTGGCCGTATTGCGAGTTACACGATTGCAGGTGCGTTGGCTGGAGCAAGTAGTGCTGCATTAGGCTACATGTTCGATGTTGACAGTTATCTCATTGGTTTAAGAATACTTGCCGGCATTATGATGATAATAACTGGACTTTATATTGCCCAAATATGGTTCGGAGTCGTCCATATTGAAAAACTTGGTAAAGGTTTATGGTCGTTACTCAAACCTATTGCTAATAAATTGTTGCCGATTAAAACCCAGTTTCAAGCAACGATTGCAGGGATGATTTGGGGATGGTTACCCTGTGGTTTAGTTTACAGTACCTTAACCTGGTCAGTTGCATCAGGTGATGCATTGAACGGAGCTTTGGTGATGTTTGCTTTTGGCCTTGGAACACTGCCTGCATTGTTAAGTGCTGGATTAACCGCTAAAAAATTAGCTGGATGGGTTCAAAAAAAGCAAGTACGACTTTTAAGTGGGATCTTGATTGTAGTATTTGGCTTACAAACTATTTATATCGCCATCATGCAGCTAAACTAGCTCAAGCTTTGTTATTAGTTTAACATGGTATTGTAGTAATTAATTGAGAGTATATATGCCTACAGATCAAACTAAACAGCTTCGTGCATCTACTGGTGGTTGTGCAATTCATTGTCATGATTGCAGCATGGAGTCACTTTGCATTCCTTTCACGTTAGATAATAACGAACTAGATAAACTAGACGAAATTATTGAGCGTAAAAAACCAGTACAAAAAGGCGACCAGATATTCAAGTCAGGTGATCCTCTCAAATCCTTATTTGCTATTCGCTCTGGTACAATCAAAAGCTTCACTATCACTGAGCAAGGTGATGAACAAATTACCGGATTCCATTTAGCTGGTGACGTTATAGGCTTTGATGGAATTCATTCTCAAATTCACCAAAGTTTTGCGCAAGCTTTAGAAACTGCAATGGTGTGTGAAATCCCATATGACACATTAGATACTCTCTCTGGCACAATGCCAAAGCTTAGACAGCAAATAATGCGTTTAATGAGTAATGAGATCATGGGCGATCAAGAAATGATTTTGTTATTGTCGAAGAAAAATGCAGAAGAACGTCTTGCTGCATTCATCAATAATCTTGCAAACCGTTTCGGCAGTCGAGGCTTCTCACCTCATGAATTCAGGTTAACGATGACCCGTGGTGATATTGGTAACTATCTTGGTTTGACGGTTGAAACAATTAGTCGATTACTGGGCAGGTTTCAAAAAGCAGGTTTGATTGAAGTCAAAGGTAAATACATCACTATTATTGATCATGTTGCACTCAGCCAATTAGCTGGAAACTCAAGAATTGCCACTTAATTGAGTTAGTTTTCATTTTATGATCTAACGCAACGACATCACCGCAGTTAAGAGTGATAGTAATATAAAAACAGCTTGGAGGTTTTATGAAGGATTATAATAAGATTTTGGTAGTCATTAACCCAATGACTGACCATCAACCTGCTCTGGCTAGAGCCGTTGAACTTGCTTCCAAGTCCAATGCATCTATCACTGCATTTCTCACCATTTTTGATTTTTCTTATGAAATGACTTCAATTCTTTCAAGCCACGAAAGAGAAGCTATGCGTCAGGGTGTTATTGACCAACGCGAAAGCTGGTTAGCTGAAGCTATTTTGCCTTACGCAAAATCAGGCTTAACAATTGATACTAAAGTGGTTTGGCATAACAGGCCTTTCGAAAGCGTTATAAAATACGCCATCGAACAAGATGTCGATTTATTAGTAAAAAGTACCCATGAACACGACAAATTAAAGTCTATTATTTTTACTCCAACTGATTGGCATTTATTACGTAAAGCCCCTATTCCAGTATTAATGGTAAAAGATCATGATTGGCCAGTGGCTGGTAAAATCTTATGTGCAGTAAATGTGGCTTCAGAAGATGATGAGCATTCAACACTCAATACCAAAATAATTGAAAATGCGTTGAATCTTGCAGCTAAATTCTCAGCCCAAATCCATTTAGTGAATGGTTACCCTGGTACCCCGGTTAATTTGGCCATTGAGTTACCTGAGTTCGATGCTGCAAGTTATAACGATACCGTCAGAATGCAGCATGAACAGCGAATTCAATATTTGGCCAACAGTTTTAATATCCCTTTAGAAAACTGCCATGTAGAAGAAGGTTTACCTGAAGATGTTATTCCTGAGCTTGCCTTAAAACTCGATGCAGAGTTAGTCATCTTGGGGACTGTGGGCAGAACTGGTTTTTCAGCAGCTTTAATTGGTAATACCGCTGAACATGTCATCGATAGTATCAATTGTGACTTACTTGCAGTAAAGCCTGAGGGTTATAAATCACCTCTTGAAGACTAAAGTCTTTACCATCGGCTTGAATGCTGGAATAATACGCGCCCTGAAACGATAGTTACTGGGCGCTTTTTAATGTCTGAAATGCAACAACAAGAAAAACACTTGGCAGATCGCCAAGCTAAATTAGAAAAGAAATTACGTCATGATGTTGGTCGTGCGATAGGAGACTATCAAATGATTGAAGAAGGTGACGTTATCATGTGTTGCCTTTCTGGCGGTAAGGACAGCTATGCAATGCTCGACATCTTGTTGAACTTGCAAAAGCGTGCACCAATTAAATTTGAAATTGTTGCAGTTAACTTAGATCAAAAGCAGCCTGGATTTCCTGAAGATATTTTGCCTGCGTACTTAGATACGTTAGCAGTGCCATATCATATTCTCGAAAAAGACACTTACTCAATCGTTAAAGATAAAATCCCTGAAGGCAAGACAACATGCTCTTTATGTTCTCGTCTGCGTCGCGGAACTTTATATGGATTTGCGCAACGTATTGGTGCGACAAAAATTGCTCTAGGTCATCATAGAGACGACATCATTGAAACATTATTTTTAAATATGTTCTTCGGTGGAAAAATGAAAGCAATGCCACCTAAATTGTTATCAGATGACGGTGCTAACATGGTCATTAGACCTTTAGCCTATAGCAAAGAGAAAGACATTGCAGAGTATGCGGAGCTGAAAAAATTCCCTATCATCCCTTGCAATCTGTGTGGTTCACAAGAGAACTTAAAACGTGGCGCTGTAAAGGATATGTTGAATCAATGGGATCGTGACTTTCCAGGTCGTATTGAAACAATTTTTACTGCGATGCAGAACACGTCACCGTCTCAAGGTGTTGATAGAAACGCTTTTGATTTTATCAGTTTGCAGCGTGATGCAGATGCTCCTTTATCCGGCGATGTAGCCGAGTCTGATTTACCTGCTTTTGATTTTTTAGATACCACGAATAATGGTCATATCAATTTAGATGAAGCAGCTAAAATTAATATAGTGACAACTTACAAACCGTAAATGGTTGGTCTGTTCTTGCAAAAAAGAAGCCCTCAACTGAGGGCTTTGTTTTTTCTATGCTTTGCTATTTCAACAGTTCAAATGACATAAGGGCTGACAACAAAGGGCATGGCATTAAAACTTAAGGCTTTTAGGTTTGCTAATTGTTCAGAAGTGAGTTGTAACTGGTTTGAAATTGATTGTGCTTTACCATCAATTGTTGCGGTAACAGGTAAGTCGGAATCCGAAAAGCGAAATGTAAGTCCAGTAATTGGTTTACGGAAATACTTCATTGGGAAACCTTGCTGACCATCTAACAATGCATCCATATCATCCTTAACTGCCATGAGTTCCGCTTGAACATACTCTTGTTGAGTTGACTTAGCACGTACTTGCATTGCAACACCACAAAGTGAAGAGTCCCCTTCTACTTCAATATTTAACAAACCTCGGTCTGACTTTAACTGTGCATCAAATGGCAAATATAAACGCTGGTGTTTATCGTAAGTCAGTGGGAATTCATCTTTTTCAGTGGTGATGTTACCTGAAATCATTTTACAGTTATCATTTTTAGGTACGCTAAAAGCAATTTCAACCAACTGATAATTATTTTTATTAACTTGTTTTAGTCTTTCATAAAAACCTGCATATGGAATAGAAACAGAATCAGCGATCGATGTTGGACTTAACAACACGAAAGCGACTAACATTGGTATCTTTACTAACTTCATTTTCTATAATCCTGCTAAATACGCTTTGTTTTGGCGTAACATCTCTAGTAGTTCATCAATATAAGCATCTTTACGTTCTGAGTAATGAATGAGCCCGAAAACTAATTTCTCAGCTGAAGGTTCGATATTTTGCGAACGTAAGTCAGCTCTCATTGATCTTAATAAACGGTATGCTGAATTGGTGTTTAAATTTAGCATGTAAGCTGCTATTGAATCTTCAGGTGTATCAAACGACGCTACTTCATGGTTCATTCCTGCTTTTCTGGATAAAGGCACTAAACCGCAACCTTTAGAAAAACACCATTGTCCGAAGTAATTGTTGCCTTCTTTAGCAAACCTAGAGCTGCCCCAGCCTGTTTCGTTTGCTGCTTGTATTAATACCATTCTTGCTGGCACGGTATCGACTCTAATTAACAAGGGCGTTAAGGTTGTTTCGTCAAACTTTTTAACAGAGTAATTATATTTCTGTGTTAATTGTTTTAGCTTAAAGATTTCGGCATCGGTTAATGCTTTTTCATTGGCTAGGTTTGCCAGGATGACTTTTAAAAAATTTCGTTCTTTTAAAATAAGCGCATTTTGATGATTTACAGCTGGCGCCATATAATCAAAAAACACTTGTTTTTTAGTTGGAATATCACTGATCTCAGTAAAATTAGGAATTGTTTCTTGTTCTTTCTCATTTTGCTGAATTTCTGGTGTTGATACTAAAATTTTCTCCAGTGTAGGAACAAGCCAAACACGGATCAAAATAATGCTAATTATAACAACCCCTAACCCAAGGGTGAACTTACCCACTCTACCTGTTCTCAAAAACAATCCTTCCTATATAATTTTCATTGATTATACCGAGAATCATAACTAAAAGCAGTCTTGTGTTTGTGCTATTATTTTAAGTATGCATTTTTAGCATCAGACGATAGCTAGAAATGACATTATCCATGGTCGCAATAAAAGTCATCAAGAGTATGAAAGGAATCAAAAAATGATGAACCAACCATTACAGCAATATGATCACGTCGTCGCATTGGGCGGAGGTCACGGTTTAGGCAGAGTCCTTGCTGCATTATCCTTTTTAGGACCCAAGTTAACTGGAATTGTAACAACAACTGACAATGGCGGTTCAACTGGTCGTATCCGCCAAGATCAAACAACTATTGCATGGGGGGATTTACGTAACTGTTTATCACAGCTCGCCAATCGTCCTTCTATCGGTACCATGTTATTTGATCATCGATTTAATGGCGATAATGAGCTAAATGGCCATAATCTTGGCAATATTATTTTGTATGCCCTAGAACAACTTTGCGTCAGACCACTTGAAGCGATTAAATTAATCAGAACCATTCTGAAAATTGATACTCGTATTATTCCCATGTCTGAAGAACCCACACATTTAACTGCACTAAATGTCGAAGGTCAGATGATATTTGGTGAAACGAACGTTGATGAAATGAGTGAGGTGCCTAGTTCACTAAATCTCGAGCCTCAGGTAACAGCAACTTGTGAAGCCATTCAAGCGATTAATAAAGCAGAGCTGATAATCATTGGCCCAGGAAGCTTTCTCACTAGTGTATTACCTCCTCTTTTACTTCCAGCAATTGCTACTGCCATTTCCAATTCAAATGCTCAAATTATTTTCATCGATAATTTAACAAACGAAGTATGTGCAGCAAATAAACTGTTGTTAGAAGATAAATTAAACTGGATAAACCAATTGTTGGGAAGAAATGCTGTCAATAATGTCATCAGTCACGCAGAACATATTGATGTTGGTGAATTTGTAAGTTTTTTTCCGCTTGTCAGTGATCACCATGCGGGTTTACATAACAAAGAAGCTTTAGCTACTGCATTATCAACAGTCATGAACAAATAAACAGTCATGAACAAATAACAGTCATGAACAAATCAACTTAAATTAAGATTATAAAAAAGCCTATAAGTATTTGCTTATAGGCTTAGACAGTAATCACAATGTGTTTGTTATCTGACGGATTTAAATAACCTGCGCAATCGCTTTACAGATAACCGGAATATTTTGTTTTGTCATGCCCGCAACGCTGATACGTCCTGAACCCACAATATAGACAGCAAACTCATCTTTAAGTCGATTGACTTGATCTTTATTCAGTCCAGAAAAACTAAACATACCATTTTGACGAGAGATGAAACTGAAATCTTGGTCAACGCCTTCTGATTTTAATGTCTCAACAAACAAAGTACGCATTTCGGCGATGCGTTGACGCATTTCGGTCAGTTCAGATTCCCATTCTTGACGTAGAGCATCATCTGATAGAATAGTACTCACAATCAAACCGCCATGTGCTGGTGGATTTGAATATGTTGCTCGAATAGTTTTCTTGATCTGGCTAAAGCTTTTTTGGGCTGCGTCTTCATCAGCAGCAACAATAGTAACTGCGCCAATACGTTCATTGTATAAGCCAAAGTTTTTAGAAAATGAGTTGGCAATTAATAGCTCTGGTACTTTTGCAGCAACAATGCGTAAACCTTGAGCATCTTCTTCAATTCCTGCGCCGAAACCTTGATAGGCAAAATCAAATAAAGGTACAAGTTCTTTATCTGCACAAAGTTGACCAACAATTTCCCACTGTGCAGCATCTAAGTCGATACCAGTCGGGTTGTGGCAGCAACCGTGTAATAAAATAAGATCGCCAGCTTGAGCACTTTGTAAATCAGTAATCATCGCATCAAAATCCATATCATGGGTTTCTGCTTTGTAATAGCCATACTCTTTTATTGATAAGCCAGCAGTTTGAAATATGTTTTGATGATTAGCCCATGTTGGGTTACTTACCCATAAGGTCTTAGATTCAGTATTCCTAACAAGAAATTCAGCGGCAACTCTTAATGAGCCTGTTCCGCCTGGTGCTTGTGCAGTGAAGGCTCGCTTGTCATTAATGATGTCGCTGCCTTGTCCAAATAGTAAGGTTTGAACGACTGCATTGTATTGTTCTACACCTTCGATCCCTAAGTAATTTTTCGTTTTCTCAGCTTCTAATAAAATTGCTTCAGCTTTTTTAACAGATTTAAGTACAGGGGTTTGCCCTGCTTCATCTTTATAAATACCAACACCTAAATTGACCTTTTCACTACGTGTGTCTTTTTTAAATGCATCTGTTAAACCTAAGATAGGATCGGCTGGAGCTTGAGGGACCTGAGAAAATATCATTACTTCTTTCCTTCGTATGAAGTGAACCACTATTTTTAGTATTTATACCATTGAATAGGTTTTTGAAATAGTGACTTTTGGTCATGAACAAAGAATTAGTTCACAGTTTGAACATTTGACATTTTAATTAGGTTTTAAATGGATATTTAATAACGTATTGATGATTTTCCATATTCATAAATGACTATTCATAGATATGGCTAACAATTCGACTAAGCGTCTTAGTTTAAAAATCCTATGGAATTTGATGTTAAACATCGCACTTTAACGACATAAGAAGCCATCGTTAGCGTAAAGCATGTTGAAGCCTTCGTATCTTGCTTATATACCATATTATTGTATTAAGAATATGATACCCGAGGCAAGACTTGAACTTTCACGCCCGCTTTTAAAGCGACAACGGATTTTATCTTTCTTCAATTGATTAAATCTCAGAGACAAAAAAGCCCTGTTAACATCAAGAGTGTTGAGGCTTTTTTGCACCATACTTACGTATGCAAGCTCTTTAAAAGAGAATATGGTACCCGAGGCCAGACTTGAACTTGCACGCCTGGTTTTAAAACGACAAGGGATTTTATCTTGCTTCAATTACTCAAATGTCAGACATAAAAAAGCCCTGTTAACATCAAGAGTGTTGAGGCTTTTTGCACCGTACTTACGTATGTAAGCTCTTTAAAAGAGAATATGGTACCGGAGGCCTGAGATGAACTGGCACGCCTGGTTTTAAAACGACGAGGGATTTTATCTGGCTTCAATTACTCAAATGTCAGACATAAAAAAGCCCCGACTAATGTCGAGGCTTATTTATAATGGTACCCGAGGCCAGACTTGAACTGGCACGCCTATTAAGCGAGGGATTTTAAATCCCTTGTGTCTACCGATTCCACCACTCGGGCATAAGTGTTGTTTTAACCGTCTAGTTTAAAGCACTAAACAATTAAACAAAAATTGTGGAGGCGCGACCCGGAGTCGAACCGAGGTCGACGGATTTGCAATCCGCAGCATAGCCATTCTGCCATCGCGCCGTTGTTTGATTGGAGCGACATATCGGGTTCGAACCGATGACCTATACCTTGGCAAGGTATCGCTCTACCAACTGAGCTAATGTCGCATATCAAACAAAACACTTAGTTAAAACGATAAATCAATTTGTCCCTGAGTGCGGAATGGAATTCTACCGTTTTACGCAAATGTGTCAATGCAGAATTACTATATTTTAGAGCTTTTATAACCGTTTGATGTATAAATCAACGTATTGAACAATTATTGTCTATTAAACCATGACAGCCAACAAAAAAGGCACTTCTACTAAGAAGTGCCTTTGAAATGATGGTTCTTAACTTAGTAAGTTTACGCTTCTGGTAAAGAAAGCGTTGTAAGTCCAAGCATCTTTTGCATGACGCCGACTACTTGACAGCTATAACCGAACTCATTGTCATACCACACGTATAAAATAGCACGCTTGCCATCAGCAATAGTTGCTTGAGAGTCAACAACACCAGCATAGCGAGAACCCACTAAGTCACTTGATACAATTTCAGTAGAATCAGTGTAATCAACTTGGTTTTTCAACTCAGAAGTCAATGCGATATCTTTTAGGTATTCATTTAACTCATCGCGATTTGTTTCGCCGTTTAAGTTAACACTGATAATGGCCATTGAAACATTTGGTGTCGGTACACGGATAGCGTTACCAGTTAACTTACCTTCCATTACAGGTAATGCTTTTGCAACCGCTTTCGCTGCACCTGTTTCAGTAATAACCATGTTTAATGGCGCACTTCGACCACGACGGTCAGCACTATGATAGTTATCAATTAAGTTTTGGTCATTAGTATACGAATGGATTGTTTCAACATGTCCGTTTTCAATGCCATACTTATCATTCACTGCTTTTAATACAGGTGTAATAGCATTGGTTGTACAACTTGCTGCCGAAACAATCATATCCTCAGGAAGGATATCATTTTCATTCACACCGTAAACGACGTTCTTAATTGCACCCTTAGCAGGAGCGGTTAACAGTACTTTACTTGCACCTTTACTCTTAAGGTGAAGACCAAGACCATCTTCATCTTTCCAAATACCGGTATTATCCACAACAAGCGCATTATTGATGCCGTATTGTGTGTAATCTACTTGATCAGGTGAATTAGCGTAAATGATTTGAATATATGTACCATTAGCAATAATGGCGTTATTTTCTTCGTCTACTTCAACAGAGCCATTGAATGGCCCATGAACTGAGTCACGACGTAATAAACTAGCACGCTTTTCTAAATCACCTTTTTTACCGCCACGTAAGACGATTGCGCGTAAACAAAGCTTATTACTCTTACCCGTTTTTTCAATCATTAAGCGGGCTAATAGACGGCCGATACGTCCAAAACCGTATAAGACAACATCTTTAGATTCTACATCGTCACCAAAGTTTAAGCCTTGCTCTAACTCTTTAGTCATGTAGGCTTGAATTTGAGAAGCATCGGCATTATCACGCCAGTAATTAATAGCTAACTTGCCAATATCCACTTTACAGTGCTTTACTGATAACTTGCTTAATGCTTCAACGAATGGAAAGCTTTCACGTAGGCGTAATTTTTCGCCAATATGACGACGAACTAGGCGATGCGCTTTAATAATTTCAATTGTAGATGCGTTTAAAAGTGGTTTACCATAAACTAAGACTTCAACGCCTTGATTACGATATAATTTACCAAGTAAAGGCTGCATAGCCTCTGCCATTTCGAAACGTTCTTGCCAACTTTGTAGGTGTTTATCAGCGCTCATTAAAAAGATCCTTTATCTCACATTTCAGCATAGGGTGCAGAAAGCATTGAGTAACAAAAAGAAAAGACCAATAGTCATTATTTTATAGGGTTATCCCCGTTTGGTCGGCGACATTGTAATGAAATTTACGCTTTTTCGCCAGTAAGAAATTTTTAGTAAACGTGTAATTTTATTAGAGAAATTCCACTTTTGGAGCCTGTTTTGAGTAAAAGTTTAGTAATAATTACATCATTTTCGATATTTGCTGCTTTATTCGGCTTATTTGGTTGTGATGTTGGCCGAAATAGTGGCAGCATTTGTAAAAATAATCCTGAACTTTGTGCTGATTTACACCGAGATAGTTGGTGTTTAGTAGAAAAAGGCGACTTAATTCGTAGTAGATACCAATTAAAGATAACCACTGAGCCTACAGGAAAACAACTATACGACCAATTAATAAAGCTTGAGTCATATAGCAAGTGCATAGAATTAGCTGCTGGTGTTATCCATATACAAAACACCGACCGGACTTTAGATAGAGAAAGAGCATATGCTGTTAGCACACAAAATTTAATCCAGTTAAGAGAATATACCAAGGACAACCCAGACAATTACCTTGTGTATTATCGTTGGACAACGTTTAACGATATACCTTCGCGTGATACGTTAATTAAAGCTGAGAAAAATGGTGAAATAACAGAACCATTTATACTTGCTCAGCTTGCGTCACATTATATTAAAACGGATATGAATAGAGCAAAGATGCTTTATTTACACCTATTGTCCCACGTTAAGCCTAAAACAATTGACCCTGATTGGTTACTCGCTCTCGCTACAATTTATCGTTGGGAGCAAAATGTTGATAATGAATACTTATTGACTAAGGCGAATACATTAATGAGTGACAACATTGCCTCACAAGAAAAATTATTAGCGCTTATAGCTAATGACAGTAACCGAGCGCAGCAATTAGATTTAGAAGCGATTGAGCTCGTTAGACTATTAAAAACAGCTCAGTTCGATACAAGTGAAATTAAATCAAAATTTGAATAAACAAAGACCACCTTGTTAGCTACACTGAGTACAATTAATTAACAGTTAACGCTGTATTACACTTTCAAAAAAATCGCCAACAGCAGCTTATTTCTGTAATTTGTAAATTAAATACAGATATTTTGCACTTTATTAGCGTTTTGAGGCTTTTTTACTTGACGAAAATCGTTAATTTGGTAATTTTACTACCATATGATTTACGTAACAGATTTATAATCACTTGAGGGATATGCAATGACTATCCGTGTAGCAATTAACGGCTATGGCCGTATCGGTAGAAATGTTTTACGTGCGCTTTATGAAAGCGAAAAGGATTACCCAATTGAAATCGTAGCTTTAAACGATTTGGGTGATGCTTCAATCAATGCTCACCTTACCAAATATGATTCAGTACATGGTCGTTTCAACGCTAAAGTTGAACATGATGATGAAGCCATCTACGTTAATGGCGATAAAATCCTGACTTTTCAAGAACGAGACCCTTCTAAATTACCTTGGGCAGAATTAAACGTTGATGTTGTTTATGAATGTACTGGTATTTTCACATCTAAAGAAGCAGTACAACCACATTTAACAGCTGGCGCTAAGAAAGTTATTATTTCTGCTCCAGGCAAGAATGTTGATGCAACTGTTGTTTACGGCGTGAACAATGACGTGTTAACCAGTGATATGACTGTGATTTCAAATGCTTCATGTACAACCAACTGTTTAGCTCCTTTTGCGAAACCGTTGAATGACTCTGTTGGTATTGAATCTGGTTTAATGACTACTATTCATGCTTACACCAATGATCAACGCTTATCAGATGTTTACCACACTGATTTACGTCGTGCTCGTGCAGCAGCAATGTCTATGATCCCAACGCAAACTGGGGCAGCTGCTGCTGTAGGTTTAGTGGTTCCTGAACTTCAAGGTAAGTTTGACGGTTTAGCTGTACGTGTACCGACTGTCAACGTATCTCTTGTAGATCTAACTTTCCAAGCGTCTCGTGACACCACAGTTGAAGAAATTAACCAGATAGTGGCAGATGCAGCAAAAACTTCACCATTGAATGAAGCGCTTGCTATTAATGTAGAACCTTTAGTCTCTATCGATTTCAACCATAATGCATTTTCTTCTAACTTTGACGCGACTCAAACACGTGTTAATGGTCGACTTGTTAAAGTAATGGCTTGGTATGATAACGAATGGGGTTTCAGTAACCGCATGTTAGATAATACTGTTGCATTAATGACAGCTAAATAATTTGTTTTAATTTGTAAAATTGAAACATGAAAAAGCCCTGCACTTGCAGGGCTTTTTGTTATTAGCTATCAATTTGATTAAGCGTTACCCTTCACTTTCATGTTTAAGGTTTTCGCAAAATTAAGCATTCTGTTTAATGGCACTAGTGCATCATCACGTAATGCATCATCAACGAACACTTCATGTTCAGTTTTATTTGTTGCTGTCAGTGACGCTTCAATAGCTTGTAAACCATTCATTGCCATCCAAGGACAATGAGCGCAGCTTTTACATGTAGCGCCATTACCACCTGTTGGTGCTTCAATGAGTGTTTTACCTGGTGCTGCTTGTTGCATTTTATAAAAAATACCCCGGTCAGTCGCCACAATAAACTCTTGGTTGTCCATGGTTTGTGCAGCTTTAATTAGCTGACTCGTAGAGCCCACAGCATCCGCTAAAGCAACGACATTTGCAGGTGACTCAGGGTGAACCAAAATAGCAGCATCAGGATGCTGTATCTTAAGTTCCTTTAATGCTTTAGATTTGAATTCGTCATGAACAATACAATCGCCCTGCCACATCAACATATCAGCGCCAGTTTCTTTAGCAATGTAACTACCCAAGTGACGGTCAGGTCCCCAAATAATCTTTTTACCTTCGCTATCCAAATGTTCAACAATCTCTAACGCGATACTAGAGGTTACTACCCAATCTGCACGGGCTTTTACAGCCGCGGAGGTGTTCGCATAAACAACTACGGTATGGTCTGGATGGGCATCACAAAATGCTGAAAACTTATCAATTGGGCAACCAATGTCTAAAGAACAAGTGGCTTCTAACGTAGGCATCAAGACAGTTTTTTCAGGGCTTAAAATTTTAGAGGTTTCCCCCATAAACTTTACACCAGCAACAATCAGTTTCTTTGCTGGGTGATCACGGCCAAAGCGTGCCATTTCGAGGGAGTCAGAAACACAACCACCGGTTTCTTCAGCCAGTGCTTGAATTTCAGGATCTGTATAATAGTGTGCAACTAAAACAGCATCTTGGTCGATCAATAGCTGTTTTATTCTTGCTTTAGCTGCAGCTTTTTCAGCATGAGACAATAAAGCAGGTTTCGCAGGAAAAGGATACTCGATAGATTCGATATTCGGTGCCGAGGTGATCATTATGGTTCCGAGAAATTACAACGTCCGGAGATTATACAAAATCAGTTAACAAAATTAAAGGACGCAATAGCGTCCTTTAATGAGTTAATTAGATTGCCATTATAGAATTAGCGCATTGCGAGTAACATTTCTTGTGGCTGCTCTAAGTACTGCTTCCAGAGATTACAGAAACGGGCAATGGTTCCACCATCGATTACACGATGATCGCCAGACCAACTGACTTGCATAATCTTACGCGCTTCTACCTCGCCATTGGCATTGAAACGAGGGAGTGTTTGTAATTTACCTAGGGCAACAATCGCAACTTCCGGTTTATTGATAATAGGTGTAGCAACCGTCCCACCTAAAGCACCAATATTTGAAATTGATATTGTTCCACCTTTTAAATCAGCAGGACTTACACGGCCACTTCTAGCAGCAGTTGTGAGTCGTGTAATTTCAGCGGCAACTTCTAAAATAGTTTTACTTTGTACATCTTTAACATTCGGTACTAACAAACCCACTTTTGAATCAACAGCCATACCAATGTTATGACTCGTTTTATAGGTTAACTCAGTGCAATCAGGGTTGACTTGACTGTTTAATACTGGAAATTCATTAATGGCTAATGACATTGCTTTCATGAAGAAAGGCATCATAGTCAATTTAACTTCGTCAGTTGAATAACGTTGTTTCATCTCGGCGCGTAATGCAACTAAATCTGTTAAATCAAATTCTTCACAATATGTAAAATGAGGAATCGTAGAAACAGACTCAACCATCATCTTAGCCATGACAGCTTTAACACCTTTAATTGGCTCAACTCTGTCTGCATTTGTAGTTTGAATATTAGCTGGTATTGCAGCGCTATTAGAAACGGTAGTCGTTTTAGAGGCTGAGGTTTGGTTTGAATTGGAGCCATTAGCAAACGCTTCAACATCTTCTTTATACACACGACCATTTTTACCCGTACCTGGCACGTTAGCAATATTGATATCCAAACTTCTAGCTAAACGGCGTACTGCAGGACTTGCTAACGCTTTACCTTGAGCAACTGGTTCACTAGTAAAGACTTCGTTAACGGCAGCTGAATGCGTGACTGTTTGAGCCGCTTCAACTTGAGTGACTGTAGATTCAACCTCGATTGCAAATAAAGGCTCATGAACTTTAGCTAATTGGCCTTTTCTGTAATGTAATTTTACAATCTTGCCATTTTTAATCGCTGGTATTTGAACTAAAGCTTTATCTGTCATCACATCAGCAATCGGCTGATCCTCTGTGACAATATCACCTTCAGCGACAAGCCATTCAACAAGTTCACATTCAACAATACCTTCACCGATATCAGGGAGTAAGAACTCTTCAACATCATGTGTGGTAGTTTGACTTATTTGTTCAACATTTCTTGCAACTTCATTGCTGGTTTCTTCATTAGCTTCTGTTGCCGTTTCTTGAGTTGAAGGTGCACTGGATTCATCAGCAGTGTTAACACCCGTTGCCTCAAGTTCTACTGCATAAAGCGGAGCATGAACTTTTGCAATGTCACCCTTCGCGTAATATAGCTTGGTAATGACGCCCGCATGAGGTGCAGGTATTTGAACTAAGGCTTTGTCAGTCATCACATCAGCGATTGGTTGATCTTCAACAACAACATCACCTTCTTTAACCATCCAATCAACAAGCTCACACTCTACGACGCCTTCACCAATATCAGGCAAAATAAAATCTTTAATCATATCTTGCTCCTAGAAATTGATTGAAGCTTTAATGGCTTCGTAAGTTTTCAGTTCATCTGGCATGTATTCTTTCTCCAGAATCAACGGATATGGTGTATCTAAGCCACATATACGGCTTATAGGTGACTCTAAATGTAAGAAACACTCTTCTTGAATTGTCGCTGCGATTTCACCGGCGAAACCACCTGTTAACGGTGCTTCATGGTTAATGAGCAAACGACCTGTTTTCTTGACAGATGCAGCAACGGTATCAATATCCCAAGGTGACAAGGTTCTTAAATCGACAATTTCACAAGAAATGCCGTCCTTTTCAGCCATTTTTGCCGCTTTTTCAAGAATTTCCATCTGAGCGCCCCAACCAAGTAAGGTAATATCCGTACCCGTTTTTACGACATCAGCTTTACCAAGCTCAATTACGAAGTCGCTGGCAGGGACTTCACCAACAGATGCACGGTACAATCTTTTTGGTTCAAAGAAAATGACCGGATTTGGATCGCGAATTGAAGCTAATAACAAACCTTTGGCTTGTTCTGGATTCCGTGGAATGACCACTTTTAAACCAGGGGTTTGGGTAAAATACGCTTCTGGCGATTGCGAGTGATAATGACCACCTGCAATACCACCGCCGTACGGGGTTCTAAAAGTTAACCCACCAACGTTAAACTGGTTACCACTGCGGTATCTGAACTTTGCTGTTTCATTCACTATTTGATCGAATGCAGGAAAAATATAATCAGCAAATTGAATTTCAGCAACGGCCGTCATACCATTTGAAGCCAAGCCATTAGCAAAACCTGCAATGCCTTGTTCAGTTAACGGAGTATTAAAACAACGATCTCTACCAAACTTTTCTTGTAATCCAGATGTTGCACGGAAAACGCCACCAAAATGACCCACATCTTCGCCAAACACAACCATTCGTTCATCAGCAGTCATTGCAATTGCCAATGCATCATTGATGGCGTGTAACATATTCATTTCAGCCACAATTAAATTCTCCCTGCGCTTTTAGGATACGACTTTGGATATTTCTTAATATGTTGTTTGAGCTCTGCAAGCTGCTTTTCTAAAACAGCTGTAGGCTTATCCAGTACGTCTGTAATCAAACCATCAATGTGTGGTAAAGGCACTTTTTCAGCCACTTTAACGGCGCTAAGTACTTCCTCACGATATTTCTCATAACGTGCTGCATCATCAGCTTCATTAAGCCAATCTTTATTGATCATCCAAAGCTTGAAGCGTTTAACTGGGTCATGTTGTTCCCATTTCGCTTCTTCTTCTTTCGAACGATAACCAGAAGGATCATCCGATGATGAATGCGCACCTAAGCGATATGTCATTGCTTCGATTAATACAGGTGCATTGTGTTCAAGCGCGTGCGCGCGAGCTTGTTGAGTTGCAGCAAGCACAGCTAACATGTCATTACCATCAACACGAATGGTATGCATACCGTAACCCACACCACGACTAGCAATGCCATTACCGGCAAACTGTTCTTCAGTAGGCGTTGAAATGGCATAACCATTATTACGACAGAAAAATATAGTTGGAGATTTTAACACTGCAGCCATATTCAAACCTGCATGAAAGTCCCCTTCTGATGCTGCGCCTTCACCAAAGTAACAAATGGCTACGTTACGTTTACCTTGTAATTTAAAAGCATGTGCAACGCCAGTTGCCTGCGGAATTTGTGTTGCAAGTGGGGATGAAATGGTTTGGTAATTTAGCTCGTTACTACCGTAATGAATCGGCATTTGGCGGCCTTTACCTAAATCTTTTTCATTACTGAACATCTGATTCATAAATTGTTCAGTAGTAAAACCACGGTATCGTAATGAGGCATGTTCGCGATACTGAGCAAGAATTACATCGCCATCATCTAACGCGGCTGTACTGCCGATAATTGATGCTTCCTCACCAGTACATGTCATATAAAAACTGATACGACCTTGTCTTTGCGCACTTAGCATACGTTCATCTAATACTCGGGTAAAAACACAAGTATCATGAATTCGTTCAGCGAGTGCTTTATCTATCACTGGCATGACGGCATTTTCGTATGTCGTACCATCAGCTTGAAGAATTTTTAAAATAGGAATGTGCAATGAAGCTTTGTCTAAGAAGCTGACACGATGCACTGTTTCATTATTCAGTGGTGCGTTGCTCATATTGTGCTCTTATTATGTGAGGCCTTATAAAATAAAGCTTAATTTATACTATGCGAACGAACATTACGTTAACGTAAACTAGCGATCAACTAATGTTCATTCCATCTAGTGAATAACTTCTCATTTAATTTGTATATCTAGCTTTACAAATTACTGAATATCTTCGTTAGGAGCTGGTATTAAGCATAATACCGTGCGCTGACCAACAGGTACATTTTCATTTGGAAAAACGATAGCTTCATACGGATATTCAATTAAAATTTCTTTTCCGCCTTCAGTTGCTAATACTTCACCTTGCTTAAAGCCGGTAAAATTAACCGTGGCTTTTGGAAATGCGAATGTAAAATCATCGAAGTGCTTGTTTACTGAACGAGACACTTTATACAAGTTAAGCTGGTCGCTGTTAAATTCAGCAACTGATACTTGCTGCTTGGTTATCAAGTGATTTAGCATTTTGCGCGTATTAGCAAACTTACTCATTTCATTTTGACCAAACGGCATCACCTTTCCAAGCTCAACGGTGAAAGCGTCGGCTTTAAATTGTTCTGACGAATAATAGCTAAATGTCGTTGTCGGTTCGTGATGAAATAAAATGGTGTCCACATCGCAACCAGCAAGAAACATAATTTGTTCAGCACTAAAACTACGGCCTGGTCGATAAGGATATATCGCAAATTTTTCGTGTTTTGAAGGCTTAATCGCTGTGTGCAAGTCATAATGAATACGTTGTGATACGTGATTATCGAGGAAAAAATCGCTTACATAACCCTCCAATGCTTTAGCGCGAACTCTTTCCTTGTTGCAAAGCCCTTCACCTTTTGAATGCGCGCCGCTAAATAACCTGTTCATGTTTTCTTCTACAAAACGGGTTTCAGTTAAAATGGAATCTGGGTTGCCAATTAAAAATAATACTCTGTGTTCTGTCTGTATTTGTTCATTAAGTAACGCTTGGATTAAGTCATTACAAATCTCAATAGGCGCAGTTTCGTTCCCATGAATGGCACACGATAAAACAATATCCTTAGTAGAACCTGTTGCAGGAGTAAAGCTGATGACACCGTTATCATGTATTTTGACTATTGTTTGATTAGATAAGGTGAAACTGTGTGAGGTAATGACTTTATCGATGTTAGCTAAAGTGAACGCTAAAAAATCTTTTTCTTCCATTAATTGTTGAAACACGAAGACTCCTTGAAAAACGGTAAAACGAAATTGGTTTCAATAACAGATGTTGATTCTAACACAACAAGTGGAAGCTGACGTTAAGGGACAATTAACATAGTGTAAAACTTTACTTGCATTCTCATTCAGAACAAATATAATTTTAGCCATCTAGACTTCTTTATGGATGTAAGTATGACTTTAGCAACATTTGGTGCAGGCTGTTTTTGGGGTGTTGAATATTTTTTCAAGCAAGTAGATGGTGTTACCAATGCACAATGCGGCTATATGGGCGGAAGAGATCAATTTCAGAGTTATGAAGAAGTAAAAACAGGCACAACAGGTCATGCTGAAGTCGTTCAAGTAGAGTTTGATGAATCAATTGTTTCATACCAAGAGCTTTTGGAAGTGTTCTGGCAAAATCACAACCCAACCACTCTGAATAGACAAGGTGGCGATATTGGTAATCAGTATCGCAGTGCTGTATTTTTTCATGGTAAAATTCAAAAAGACGCTGCTGAAAAATCCAAACTTGATCTAGCACGCAGTGGTAAATGGGGAACTAAGCATATTGTAACTGAAATTGTTCCAATTCAGCAGTTCCACCCTGCAGAAGAATATCATCAAAATTACTTAGAGAAGAATGAGTTACCAAGCTGTCATATTAGTTATTAGTTTATGAAATGACTTAAGGCACTTGTATTGGTGCCTTTTTTATACAAAAGCGATTAATACAATCTATATCTTAGACAGTTCTGCACTTTACCCCATCCGTTAAATTCCCTACAATCCATGCAAATTGCTTAAGGCATGAATACGGAGAAATACAAAAATGAGTCAAGCTCGTCATATTAACCTACTTATCTTAGGTTCAGGTCCTGCTGGTTATACTGCTGCAGTTTATGCCGCTCGTGCGAATTTAAAACCAGTCATGATCACTGGTATGCAGCAAGGCGGTCAATTGACCACAACAACAGAAGTTGAAAACTGGCCAGGTGATGCTGAAGGTTTAACCGGTCCTGCTTTAATGGAAAGAATGCAACAGCACGCAGAAAAATTTGAAACTGAAATCATTTTTGATCACATCAATGAAGTCGACTTTAGTGAGCGCCCTTTTAAATTAAAAGGTGACAACGGCGAATTTACTTGTGATGCACTAATTATCGCAACTGGAGCCTCTGCTAAATATTTAGGTTTGCCTTCTGAAGAAGCATTTATGGGGCGAGGTGTATCAGCATGTGCAACTTGTGACGGTTTCTTTTATCGTAACCAGAAAGTAGCCGTTGTTGGCGGCGGTAATACCGCTGTTGAAGAAGCACTTTACTTAAGTAACATCGCATCAGAAGTTCATTTAATTCATCGCCGTGACACTTTCCGCTCAGAAAAGATTCTAATTAATCGACTGATGGACAAAGTGGCAAACGGAAATATTATCCTTCACTTAGATCAAACGCTTGATGAAGTGACTGGTGATAATATGGGCGTTACTGGTTTGAATATGAAGAGCACTAAAGGCGGGTCTATTTCGTCTCTAGAAGTTGCAGGTGTATTCATTGCAATTGGTCATAGCCCTAATACTGGTATTTTTAATGATCAACTGAATATGAATCACGGCTACATTACGGTTAATAGTGGTTTACAAGGTAATGCAACACAAACCAGCATTGAAGGTATTTATGCCTGTGGTGATGTTATGGATCAACATTACCGTCAAGCGATTACATCAGCAGGTTCAGGTTGTATGGCAGCTTTGGATGCTGAACGATTCCTTGATGCTCAATAAGCGCGTTATGTATTAAGATAAAGCCAGCGAATGCTGGCTTTTTTATTGTGTCGAATCCATTGAGTATAAAACTACATCTACTTCGCCATCGACATCTGGGTGCACAATTGTCTTTTGGTATGTCATACCTAATTTAACCATTATGTTTATTGAAGCGCTATTGTGTTTATCAGCGATAGCGGAAAACTTTTTCACATTTTGTTGATGAGATACAATGTGTTTAATGACCGCTATGGCACTTTCGGTTGCAACTCCTTCACCCCAAGTTTCTTGTTTAAATCGCCAACCAATTTCGATATTGTTAAACTCAGGCGACTCTGTAAAAAAGCCCATTGGTCTAATCAAAATCCAACCTGCAAATTGTGTATCATTTAAAAATACTTTCCAAAGCCCCCAATCTTTAGCAGGGTTAAGGTAACTGGCTAAGCGTGGAATAAAAACCTCATCAATTTCTTGTTGAGTTGTTTTTTTACCGCCATTGATATATTTCATCACAACAGGGTTTTGATCCAATTCAAATAATAAATCCGCATCATTAAGTGTCATAAGTGAGATAGTAAGGCGTTCTGTAGTAATTACAGTCATCGTAGTATTCCGTTAATAATGATTGTTTAAGGCTAACAATAAGATACAGTAAATTATAGGCATAAAAAAAGGAACCCGAAGGCTCCTTTTTTAAAGCATTTTAACTAATTACTTAGCTAAAGCTTCTTTTGCTTTTTCAACTAAAGTTGTAAATACAACTTTGTCGAATACAGCGATGTCAGCCAAAATCTTACGATCGATTTCGATTGATGCTTTTTTAAGGCCGTTAATGAAACGACTATAAGAAAGACCATTTTGACGAGAAGCCGCATTGATACGTGCAATCCAAAGTTGACGGAATTGACGTTTCTTTTGACGACGGTCACGGTAAGCATATTGACCAGCTTTAGTTACTGCTTGAACAGCAACACGGTAAGTACGTGAGCGAGCTCCGTAATAACCTTTGGCTAATTTAAGTACTTTCTTGTGACGAGCACGAGCGGTTACACCACGCTTAACTCTAGGCATTGTTCATATCTCCTTTAATTAAGCGTATGGTAGTTGACGTGCGATTGCTGGCACATCAGACTTTGCAACTAAACATTTAGCACGTAAGTGACGTTTACGCTTAGTGCTCTTCTTTGTCAAAATATGACGTAAGTGTGCTTGTTTACGCTTGAAACCATTAGCGGTTTTTCTGAAGCGCTTTTGAACACCCTTATCTGTTTTCATTTTAGGCATTGCTAAAACTCCGCATTGGGACATTAATAAAACGTAAGGCGAGCAAAATCCTCAAAAGGACTTTGCTACTTTTTAGTGGGTTGCCCTACTATTTCTTTTTAGGTGCGAGGACCATAACTGCTTGTCGACCTTCCATTTTCGGGAAAGATTCAACAACAGCATATGTTTCCAAATCTGCTTTGATACGGTTCAAAAGATCCATACCTAAGCTTTGGTGTGCCATTTCGCGACCACGGAAACGCAGCGTAATCTTCGCTTTGTCCCCATCTTCAAGAAAACGAATCAGGTTGCGTAGTTTTACCTGATAGTCGTTTTCATCAGTGCCAGGACGGAATTTTATTTCCTTCAGCTGGACCTGTTTCTGCTTCTTTTTTTGTTCTTTTTGGGCTTTAGCCTTATCAAAAAGGAACTTACCGTAGTCCATTATGCGACAGACAGGTGGCTCAGCATTAGGACTGATTTCAACCAGGTCTACACCTGCTTCATCAGCTAATTCCTGTGCCTGTGAAATACTAACGATTCCAACTGCCTCACCATCAATATCCGATAAACGAACTTCTGGTACGCCAGTGATTTCATCGTTAATACGATTAGGGGCTGGCTGTCGCCCTGCTGCTCTCTTGATCTTTATGACCTATTCCTCCAACAATAATAGACTACGGCTAGAAATTTGTTCTTGTATCTTGGCATTGAAATCATTGATTTTCATTTTGCCTAAATCGATACCATCACGTGTTCTGACCGCAACTTCCTTATTTTCCATTTCTTGATCGCCGACGACCAATAAATAAGGTACACGCTTTAACGTATGTTCACGTATTTTAAAGCCTATTTTCTCATTCCTCAAGTCTTTAGATGCACGAATGCCACTTTCTTTGAAAGATTTAACAATTTCGTCAACATAATCAGACTGTTTGTCTGTAATATTCATAACAATTACTTGCACAGGTGCAAGCCATGTTGGGAATTTACCTGCGTATTCTTCAATTAGAATACCTAAGAAACGTTCAAGAGACCCTAAAATCGCTCTATGGATCATAACTGGCGTTTGACGCGTGTTGTCTTCAGCAACATAAGTTGCCCCAAGACGAGATGGTAATGCGTAATCTAATTGCACAGTACCACACTGCCATGCACGGTCTAAACAGTCATGAAGTGTAAATTCGATTTTTGGACCATAGAAGGCACCTTCACCTGGTAAAATCTCGAATTCAATTTCGTTAGCAACAAGTGCTTGCTTTAATGCTTCTTCAGCTCTATCCCACATATCGTCATCACCAATTCGTTTTTCAGGACGAGTTGATAATTTAACGACGATATTGCTAAAGCCGAAACTGCCGTAAGTGTCGTATACCATTTGGATACATTCACTCACTTGTTCTTGAACTTGTGCGTCAGTACAGAATACGTGGGCATCATCTTGGGTGAATCCACGAACACGCATTAGTCCATGCAATGATCCTGATGGCTCATTACGATGACAACAACCAAACTCTGCCATTTTAAGTGGTAAATCACGGTATGATTTAAGACCTTGGTTAAAGATCTGAACATGACCAGGACAATTCATAGGTTTAATTGCATATTCACGGTTTTCACTGTTAGTAGTGAACATCGCATCTGCATATTTATCCCAATGGCCTGAACGTTCCCATAAGTTACGATCCATCATTAATGGACCTTTAACTTCTTGGTAAGTGTATTGACCTAGTTTTTGTCGAATGAACTTCTCTAACTCTAGGTACAAACTCCAACCATCGTTATGCCAGAATACCATTCCTGGTGCTTCTTCTTGCATATGGTAAAGATCTAGCTGTTTACCAATTTTACGGTGGTCACGTTTTGCCGCTTCTTCAAGACGGTTTAAATGTACTTTTAATGCTTTTTTATCAGCCCATGCTGTTCCGTATACACGTTGCAGCATCTTATTATCTGAATTACCACGCCAGTATGCACCAGCAACACTCATTAACTTAAAGTGTTGGCAGAATTTCATATTAGGTACGTGTGGGCCACGACACATATCAACATATTCTTCATGGTGATATAAAGCCGGTGTTGCATCTTTACTGATGTTTTCATCTAAGATGGCAATTTTGTACTCTTCACCACGTGATTCGAAAGTATCGCGGGCTTCTTGCCAAGAAACAACGTTCTTAACAACACTATAATTTGTCTTTGCTAACGCAGTCATGCGTTTCTCAAGAGCATCAATATCTTCTTGAGTTAATTTATGGTCTAAATCGATGTCATAGTAAAAACCATTATCGATAACTGGACCAATAGCCATTTTTGTTTCTGGCCACATTTGCTTAATTGCATGACCAAGTAAATGTGCACAAGAATGGCGAAGGATTTCAACACCCTCTTCATCTTTAGCCGTAATGATTGAAAGCTCTGAATCTGTGGTTATTAAGTCACAAGCATCAACTAACTCGCCGTTTACGCGACCAGCAATACATGCTTTAGCTAAACCAGGACCGATGTCTGCAGCGACATCTAACGTTGAAACAGAATCTGCAAACTCGCGTTTGCTGCCATCAGGCAATGTAATAATTGGCATTAAATTTCCTTATCCAGTGGTGACCCACACGTAGGGCCACTTGGTAATAAATAATAAATAAAAGAAATGCCACCGAACTACAGACATTACAGGAGCCTGAGCTGATAGTGGCATGAAGTTGCATTGTATGTGAAAAGCACTTTTGCAAGCAAGTGATGCGCTAGTGTTAATCTACAATATTGACACTTTTTCTGTTATTTAAGGTATTGATTAAAATATTCCTTCTTAAATGGAATTAAATTGACTGAAGCTTTAGTTATTAAAGTCAATTGACATTGACTAGAGTCAACTATAATTACTGACGAAAGAAACGGATTTATCAGATACACACTTATTCAAGTCATCAAGGAGTTTGTATGAATTTAGTGAGTAAAATAATTAGCTGTCCACACTGCGGACATAACCAACATGTGCATATCGACACCAGTTTAGGGGATCAGGAATATTATGATGATTGCCGTATTTGCTGTAATTCAATCCACATGCGCCTACAAGTTAATGATTCTAATCGAACAATTCAACTCTTTATAGATTCTGACGATGAACAGCTTTATTAATAATTAAAGCTATTCATCTTAATGTCTCCGGTTCAGCGTTATTTGATTAGATTAGCTAGGTCGATATTCGTTAATGCTTTTTTGGCAAGAATACGCTCAACAGTATCGACTATTACTTGTGTTTGGCTGTCAATTTCGATGTTAATTTTATCACCAATGATACAGTCACTTAAATTAGTCAATTTAAGTGTTTCAGGAATAAGGTGCAGTTTAAATTGATTATTCTCTAATTCTCCGACGGTTAAACTGCAACCATTAACACCCACAAAGCCTTTATAAAAAATATAATCCATCCATTTTTCAGGAACACTTAGGGTGAGATTATAATGTGAGTCAGTTTCACTTACTTCGGTTATGGTTGCCATAGCATGAATATGGCCAGATAAAATGTGACCGCCTATCTCTTTTCCAAAGGTTAACGACCGCTCTATATTAACTTTGCTACCTGGCTCAACAAAATTTAGGTTTGTAACCTGTAACGTCTCTTCCATTACATCAAAATAAACTCTATCATTCTCGAGTTTAGTGACAGTTAAACATACGCCATTATTTGCAACACTCGCACCGGTTTCTAAACCTTGTTGCAGCTCTTCTGGAATTTTGACTTCAAACGTTTTTAAACCGCTTTGCTCTTTAATCGAAACCACATCACATGTGGCTTGCACGATACCAGTAAACATATTTTCACTCGTTAGTTAAAAGGTTTTCTAATGAATCACACAGGCTTTCAGGCCAAAAAATTAATACAACTGGCATTGCCAGTATTAATTGCACAAGTTACCCAAACAATGATGGGGTTTATCGATACTGTAATGGCTGGCAGAGTCAGTGCTGTCGATATGGCTGCTGTCGCAATTGGAACCAGTTTATGGTTACCAGCATTACTTTTTGTACAAGGTCTTATTCTCGCATTTACACCTGTATTTGCCCACCACCATGGTGCGAATAACCCGAAAGCAATACAGCCATTAATGTCGCAAGCTTTTTATATTGCCATAATCGGTACTATAGGTGTTTTGCTGTTCCTCTCATTTTCAAAAACCATTTTTACAATGATGGAGCTGGATCCTGAATTAGCAGATTTAAGTGCAGGATACCTACATGGTTTTATGTGGGGTGTACCTGCGTTCATCTTCTATCAAATTTTACGAGGTTGCTCTGAAGGCATATCCTATACATTACCTACCATGGTAATTGGTTTTGTGGGTTTAGCTGTCAACATTCCCGCTAACTATATATTTATATATGGACACTTTGGTGTTCCTGCCATGGGCGGCGCAGGTTGTGGTATTGCAACAGCTTTAGTGTTCTGGGCAATGCTCATTGCTATGATGATTTACATGCAGTTTCATCAAAAGTTTAAACAAATCGCGCCTTTTAGTACATTGAACAAGCCAAACTGGAAAACCATTTGGGAAATGACTAAACATGGTATGCCGATTGCGATGGCATTGTTTTTTGAAGTTAGCTTATTTGCAGTAATTGCCCTTCTGTTAGCCCCTTTAGGCGCAACAGTGGTAGCAGGTCATCAAATTGCACTTAACTTTTCTTCTATTGTATTTATGTTGCCATTATCAATAGGTATTGCCGTTTCAATTCGCGTGGGCTACTACCTTGGTCAAGATAAGCTTGAGATCAGTAACTTGGTAACAAAAATTGGCCTATTTATCGCGTTTTCATTGGCCGTATTCACTGCAGTAATTACCGTCTTGTTCAAAACCCAAATTGCGCTGCTTTATAATAATAATCCTGAGGTTGTCGCCTTAGCGGGTAGTTTAATGTTCTTAGCTGCTTTGTATCAGTTGTCTGACTCTATTCAAGTCGTCGCAGCGGGGGCATTAAGAGGATATAAAGATACTCAGAGTGCGTTCTATATTACCTTGGTTTCCTATTGGGCTATAGGAATGACATTAGGCTATACCTTGGCAAGAACAGATTTGATTGTCCCTGCGATGGGCGCTCATGGTTTCTGGATTGGCTTAATCGCAGGATTAACCAGTGCTGCAATCCTTTTTGCCATAAGACTGCGATACATACAAACTTCAGGAAAATTAAAAGCGGTTATTTCTGATCACAGCTGATAAAGGTTAAGAGTTAAAAACCAATAAATTAATTTTCAGCATATAAGCTACGAATATTTAAGCTTATATGCTGTTATTAAGTTCAATGTGAACAGCAAATCACCACTCGAACACTTTTTTAGTTTTTTTACTTGCATCAGTCTCTGTATACCGTAATATATCGCTCGTTCCAAAGATTACATCAATTTGTTTTCTTGAAACAATACAACTGTAGCTCAGCTGGTTAGAGCACCACCTTGACATGGTGGGGGTCGGTGGTTCGAATCCACTCAGTTGTACCATCTCTAAATTTGATTTTGATATACAACTGTAGCTCAGTTGGTTAGAGCACTACCTTGACATGGTAGGGGTCGGTGGTTCGAATCCACTCAGTTGTACCAAATCAATAATTGAGATTAAGCCAGCGAAAGCTGGTTTTTTTGTGTTCAAAATTCCTAAGATTTACAAAAATATAATCAACTATTTCCACATATCATAAAAAAACCACTCAGTGATTGTTCAAAGAGTGGCTGTTTTGTCGTTTGTATAAAGGCTTATAAAGAATTCACGAAAGCTTTTAACTTCATATCTCTATCAATGAGTAACGGATAATCTGTTCGCCCCTCCATTGGCCAACCATTGCGCCAAGTTTGCTTATCACTCACGCCCCAAAACGTAACACGGCCTATGCTTTCGCTATGTTTTTTATAGATAGCAAACAAATTTTGATAGCGGGATGCTAATTGCTGCTCTACTTCAATGGGTAAACCTGCAGCGTACGGATTATATTGTTGTTGTAGTGCGACATCTAATGAAACATCAGCGCCTGCTGCTAAGTTTTCAGGAAATGGTAGGACTGAAATATCAAGCTCTGTGACCATGACATCAACACCTGCTGCTGCAAACGCGACAATTGAATCTTCAACTTCATTGAAGTCAGGATAATCGAGTGAATAATGCGCTTGCATGCCAACACCATCAATTTGAATGCCTTTTTGTTTAAGGCGATTTATCAACTTAATTGCACCTGCTCTTTTCTCAGGTTTAAACATGTTGTAATCGTTGTAATATAGTTTGGCATTAGGCGCCGATTGATGTGCATATATAAAGGCTTGTTCAATAAAGTCATCACCAATAATTTGCTGCCATTTTGATTCACGCAAACTGCCATCTTCATTAAGCGCCTCATTTACTACATCCCAAGCAAATATTTGATCAACATAACGACCAGCGACAGTTTTAATATGTGTTTCCATAACCTTTAATAATTGCTCACGATTTAAAGGGTTTCCTGCATCATCTTCGAACACCCAATCTGGCGTTTGCGAGTGCCAAACAAGAGTGTGCCCAACCAATTGTTGATTGTTGTTCATAGCAAAGTTTACTAATGCATCAGCAACGTCAAATTGATATTCGTTTGGTAGCGGATTCACTGACTCCCATTTCATCGAATTTTCAGGCGTGAAGGTATTGAAGTGTTTAGCCGCTAACAATAGCTCTGGATCGGTAGGGTTCAATACTTGAGATTTACTGATTGCTGTACCCATTTTAAAGTTTTCAGCAAATTGATTTTTTAAAATAATATCTTGAGTCAATGTTGCTGGTGCTTCAGGTTTTGATTGCTGAGTGACACCTTGGCCACTATTACAGCCTGACAGCCCTAAAACTACCGTGGCACAAGCTGCAATTAACGATTTATTGAATTTATTAATTATTTTCATTACTTTCCATGTCCAGCTATTTGTAAGTAATCTGGCCGAATATTAATGCAATACATAGACCAAACAAGGTTCATATTTGTCGTTTAATCGGATCTAATTAGTGACTGACAGTCTCTCATCCGAATAAATATTGGCTTTAATTACAGGCTCTCAATTATGCCTGCAACCAATAGCCTGCTAATACCAAGGTTAGAAATGCCTAACTAATGAGTAAAGTTTTCAGTTGGTCGCCCCTTTTTGTAAATCAAGTCCAAAGCACTCATTATGATTATTCCTATACTGCTAGGTTATAATGAGAAATCACCAAATGGTCTTTTGGACAACAAGCTAATCTAAAATAGACTATTTGGCTGCTTAATAAAACATTTATATAACATTAATTTTATATTCACTGACGATTTAACTTGAGCACCAAACGAATGATTAGAGTCGTTATCACCAATAGCCGTTAAAGCCAGTACCAAATGGCTATAAGGTTTATCAACCACTAAGATCGGGAATATGAAATAAATAACAACAATGTCTAACAGCGGCGCTAAGCATTCAGCTTGAAATCGGATGTCTAGTTAAACAGTGCCTTGAATGCAGGCTTAGGTTGGTGTTTTCTATCCCATAGCAGCGGATAATTGGTGCGGTTCGGAATTGGATAGTCATTTTTCCACGACATTCCATCATGTAATCCCCAAAATGTGACTCTATCGATCTTTTCACGCTTTGCTTTGAATATATCAAATAGCTCTGTATATCGTGCTGCTAATTTTGCTTCAATGTCAGCGGGTAAATGATTTGAATATGGTTCTAAGTAAGTTTTAAATTCTTGCTCTTGAAACTGCGGGTGCATAAACCCTTGCCCAATAACTTGCCCTTCTTTGGTAAATGGCAACACATCAATATCGAGTTCAGTTATCATCACCTTCAGCCCCAATGCTGCGTATACATCTATTGCGTCTTCGATGAGATGACGTTTAGGAAAGTTGAGCCCCCAATGGGCTTGAATCCCTATTCCATCGATCTTAATGCCCTCACGTTGGAGCATTTTAATCATTTTAACAATGCCATCACGCTTGGCCGGTTTCCAGGCATTAAAATCGTTATAGTAAAGTTCAGTATTGGGCGCATACTTGGCGGCAAAGGTATAAGCGGCTTTTGCCATTTCATCACCATTGCCGATGACATTAGTCCACACGGTTTGACGATAGTTGCCATCATCACCAATGACTTCGTTGAGCACATCCCAAGCATCCACTTTGCCACGATACCTTCCTGCAACTAACTTAATGTGTTGCTCCATACGTTCAATTTGTTGTTCTGGAGAATTTTGTTCACCATTTTTTTGTTTGAAAAACCAATCAGGGGTTTGGTTATGCCACACAAGCGTATGCCCAACGACGAACATATCGTTATTTTTACCAAAATCAATAAATTGATCCGCTGCCGTAAAGTTGAATTGATCTGGAAGTGGGTTAACGATTTCTGCCTTCATGGCATTTTCAATGGTGATGGTATTGAACTGTTTGGTGATAATTTTTGCACTAACGGGATCAAGCCCTGAGACTATTTCATCATTTACAGCGACACCAATTTTAAAATCATTTTTAAAATGTTGCTGTAAAATTTCTTTATTATTTGAGTCATTTAACGTTGCCTTTTCTTCTGCTGAGCTATGAGCTGAAAACATTATCGGAAATATTGTGACACCTAACATTGCCACCAATTGTTTTAAACCCTGATGTTTTAAAAATAACGTTTTTAAGATTTGTCTCATTCTTACATCCTTTGTATAAAATAGTGTTAGTCATCTTATTAGGATTTTCAGCTAATAGTCAATTTAACCATTAGGTTTATATTTGTTAACTTGGTGTTGCAGCGCTGCTGTAGGCCGTTAACTTTATTGCTCAAACCGATCCAAGAAATTGCATTGATGACAATACTCACTGAGACATTTTTAGAATGAATACAATAAGTAATATAATGATAAAAAGATTTTTTACATTTGGAATATTGGCCGCTTTTTCATCACATCCCATGGCAGTTGATAAGCTACACAGTATGGATATAAAAGATACAATTCCTGAAATAATAGAAACTTGTCCTAAAAACATACTGCCTCTTGCAAGTGACTTATCACCCCTGTTAATTACTTCTGAGCTAAAATTCTTAGAAGGGCCAACTTGGTCAGCGTTTACAGAGACGTTTTATTTCTCAGAAATGGATTTTAATAGCCCTCAAACAAATGGGCCAGAAGCCGCTATTTATTCATGGAGCGAACAAGACGGTATTGAACTGTTTATTGAAAATAGCGGTACCAACGGACTCTTGTCTGATGGTAAACAGTTAATCAGCATGAATCATGATACACGTTCAGTGAGTAATTTTTCGCTAACGACTAAAGAACGAGTGGTAATGGTAAATGATTATAACGACGCGCTGTTTAACTCTCCCAATGACCTTATAAAACATCCTTCTGGTGAGTTATTCTTTACTGATCCAGACTGGCAACTAAGTGAACGACCACAACAAATACCCTTCACTGGCGTGTACAAAGTCAGTGAAGATAATAAAGTTACTTTACTATCAACAAAGTTCATTAAACCCAATGGGATTAGCTTGTCTTCTGACAATAGAACCATATATATCGGAGATCACAGTCATCAAATATTTGCACATCAACTTACCAAAAATAATGAGCTTGGGGAGTTGTTGTTCAAAATAAACATTGATACACCGGATGGCATTAATGTGGATTGCGCAGGAAACATCTATGCAGCCAGTCATAATGAAGGTAATTTATATGTTTATAACCCACAGGGCGAATTACTTCAAAGCGTTTATGTCGCCCCTAAAATTACTAACTTGGCTTTTGGTGGAAAAGACTTAAAAACCATTCTAGTCACTACTGGCAATGGTTTATTTACCTTTAGATCTAATATCCCAGGTATAACTCCAACTTATTTAAATTAATCTAATGTTTAATAGTGGTGTCAATTCCTTTTCCAGTTGCAGCCCAATATATTCCGCCGTATAAATGAGCTAAGAACAGGTCATTTTGATAAACAGGTTTGATGTGACCTAATGATGTATAAAATGAGCGGCCGCCATCATAGTTCTGGTACCAAGCAATGGGATGAAAGCTTCCCATACCTTTGCCCTGCTTAGTGCCCCAATCAGCGTTAGGGTTATAACTGGTTTCATCGACAGTCAAAAGATAATTCAGTCCCGTTGAATTAGCTTCACCAAACTCATACCATTCGTCAGTCCACAGCATCTTTTCAGGCATTGACTCTAGACCAGGAAATTCACTAGACACTTTAGACAGCCTAGCTGTTTGCACCACCGGGTGTATAACGAAAGTATGCCCAACGAGTTGTTGATACCATTGCCAGTCGTATTCTGTATCTGATGCACTGTGAATACCGACAAACCCTTTGCCCGACTGTATATAGCGTTTCAACGCTTGTTGCTGCTCATTAGACAGAATATCACCTGTCGTCGACAGAAATATCACTACATCAACATTGCTGAGATATTCGTCGTTAAAGTAATGGCTTTCTTCATGCCAAATCAAATTAAAAAAATGTTTGTCAGCTAACTGTTCTAATGCGGTAACACCTGCTGGAATTGACTTATGATGCCATCCATTTGTTTTAGTAAACAACAGCACATTGAATTGTTTGTCAGGCAGAGACTCAAAGCTCGTTGCATGAGCTGATTTATTAATGGGCAGGCTTAAGACGACAAGCAAAAAAACAATCAACAAATGACTAATGGTCAAATTGAATTGAGGTATTTCGTGCTTAAAAAACGTATTCATTATCATTATTATCCTAGTTAAATTTAATGAATAGATTGGCTGTTAACCTTCCAGTCATTGGATTGGTATTGATGTCTGACTCTGGTATTACCAGGCTAGAATGCAGTAACTGACCAGGGAAAATAATCAGCCTATTTTCTTGGTATGGGATCACTTTATAACATTCAAAATCTGGATGATGCTCACCGCAATAACCACTGTGTGATATCGTAGTTACTGTCGCTTGGTATTTAGGTAAACGCCCTTCATTAATAAATTCATAGCCACTGCTTCTATGTCGATAAAATGCTGTACCACCATGTTGATATTTAGATAAGTAATGAATACAAGCAATCAGGTTTGGTTGATAAGTATCAAAATGCGGAATGGTTTGTATTAATGACAAATCAGTTTCCTGTGTTGTCAGTAACGAATAGTAGTTATCACGTGGGCTTGGAGTAAGCTCCCGAGGCAAGTTAAAAACGCTATATAAAGGCTGCATCAAAGGTTTGAGATAGGAAACCACATCAGCTTTAGACATGGCAGATCTTATTCCCGGATATTGAGTATGCTTGTCCTGTGTAAAATATGCGCCAGCAATAATGACATCACGAACAAGTGCTATATCTGCAATATAATCATCAACAATAACAATAGGTATTCTACTGTTACCAATATACTCAACACTGGGTGTAATATTAGGGTTAATACTGAACATAGCGCTTTACAGTATATTAGATTTGCAATAATTATTAATGAAATCAATATGGTTAGGCCAGCTATTAACTCGACGCTTTATAGACTGCTTAATTGTCCCTAAAAATTGTGCCAATTCTTGATCTGACATGTTATCGACAATGGGGTGATATTGTTCAGGTAACAACCCTTGGCCTAACATCACTTGTAGCCATGAAGCTTCGCCAAACAACTCTTGATCTGTTTTATACACTTGGCCACTTTGTTTAAACATATCAATTCGTTTTTGTAAGCTCTCTGGTATATCCATTTGCTTGCAGTAACGCCAAAATTCACTGTCTTGACGCTCAGTTACATGGTAATGAAGTACAATAAAATCACGAATATTTTCTATTTCTACTCGCATTTTCTGATTAAAATCATCAACAACGCCGCTTTCCATGGCTGTTGTTGGTAAATTTTGCATTAATCTTACTATGCTCTGTTGGATCAAATGAATACTGGTTGATTCTAGCGGCTCAATAAAACCACTGGATAACCCAATAGCCACACAATTTTTGTTCCAATGCTTGCGTCGTGTACCGGTGCGAAACTTTAATACCCGAGGTTCATTAAGTTGTTCACCTTCAATATTTTCCACTAACAAGGCTTTGGCTTGATCATCAGTTAAGTACTTACTACAAAATACCAATCCGTTACCCATTCTATTTTGTAGTGGAATTTGCCATTGCCAACCTGACTCTCGCGCAATAGAACGAGTATAGGGTACTAATGGTTTTGTTTGTTTAGTTTGTACTGCCACAGCACTGTCACAAGGTAACCAGTGGCGCCAGTCGTCATAACCAGTATGAAGCGCCTCTTCAATCAACAGACCTTTAAAACCTGTGCAGTCAATGAATAAGTCACCAGCAATACATTCACCATTAGCTAACGTTAATGAATCAATAAAGCCATTTTCATTATTCAAATTTACCTTGGCTATTGTTCCTTCGATACGATTTGCACCGTGCTTTTCAGCAAAGGCTCTTAAAAAGCGGGCATATAATCCTGCATCAGTATGAAAAGCATGGTTTCTATCTTGGTTAGGTAGCACTGCAAATTTACCGACACGACTTGCTACATGCTCCGGGCAATAGTCGCCGATGTCGCTAGCAACGCCTTGATTAAAGCCTTTAAGCCAAAAATGCTGAAACCCCGCAGCCCAACAACTTTGACCAATATAGCCAAACGAATGCATATAGTCTTGGTTAACATCTCGCCAATTCTCAAATGAGATACCTAACTTAAACGTGGCATTGGTAGCCGCCATAAAGTCGGCTTCTTTAATTTTTAATAAGTCATGAAACACATGCAAGGTGGGTATTGTGGCCTCGCCCACGCCTACGGTGGGGATCAAGTCCGATTCAACTAACGTCACATTAATATTTTTACCTAATAACTTCGAGAAAGCCGCTGCGGCCATCCACCCCGCAGTGCCGCCGCCAGCGATTACTACATTGGTGATTTTTTTTGTCATGTGAGTCGCCTGCAAAATTTATTAGTACTAATGGAATTTGTTTTTATAACTTATGATAAATTTGAAATAAAATCTATATAAAACAGTTTGATAAACCTATTTAAAAACACTTTAAGGAATAAAAAATGACTAGTGTGTTTGCTGCTTATTTCTAAGTTCAACCAACTTTCTTATATGGGCTTGTGAAGCAATGATCATATATATTGCTTCTAGATAACCCTCTTTGTGCAGATGCAGTACTTTTTCTGCTGCTAATTGACCCAATATATCTTCGTTAATAGTATAAAAGCCGATCAGTTGATGTTTGCTGGCATTGTTTAACTCAACGTCGATAGTGACCGCTTCCAATAACTCATATCTTGTAAGGACTTCGATAAACATTTTATTTTCATCAACACCTTGGTGAAGCAACTCCAACATATTGGCAATGTTTTCCAAATATTCACTGTTACCACCATAGGGTAGAAATAGCTCAATACCTGTTTCTTCATTCACTCTTGGAGAGTCAATATCAAGCGTAATTACACGTTGAGGTTCAGTGTTACTGCTTAGCGTTGATTGCTGCATTCCAATATAAAAAGGCATTCTTTGCATTGAGATAGGGATATAACTGGCATCCCAATGACCATCGTTTAAGAATAGATTCTCATTATTAGTGAAGCCAAATAAAGTCACTGGGGTAAATTCTCCCGTATCAGCATTCTTTTGGAACATAATCGGATAATGAGCTTGCACGGTTTTAAATTCCGCCACAAATGTTTGGGAAAACCACTGGTCATCGCCGTATTTTGCAGAACGCTCGGTAATGATTTTAAGGTCTTTATGCTCAATGTTATTGAGCAGTACATGCTTGGCCATGGGGATACCCTTTGATAATAATTGATTACTGTTGAGTCATGCGTGAATGAAGAACTAAGCATACAATTTGATGATTATTGTGATAACAATATGCATATTTAACAGCGAGTTGTGATTAGCTTTAAATTCAGTTTTTGTACTAGATTTAGATTAAGGGTGATAGCGACTGGGGGCAGCCGCTATCATTTACAGCTCGCTACTAGAACGTATAGCGAACCCCTAATCCATATCTTGCGCCAGTTTGTGTTGTTTCAAACACTAATTGGCTTTGACGACCATGTTTTCTTACGACTTCTTCAGTGATGTTAATACCTTCAGCAAAGACGGTTAGGCCCTCAACAGCAGGAATATCATAACTAACATTAAAGTCTATTTGATAATATTCTTCAGTATAAATAGGCGTAGTTAAATCACCGTTAACTCTTTTGTCTGATAAGAATTGATCGCGCCAGTTATAAGCTATACGAGCTTGAAAACCATAGTTATCATAGAACAAGACTAAATTTGCGGTATCACTTAAACCAACCAATGCTTCAGTATCTTCAAGCGAACTATCATCATATTGCAGGTCAGAATCAACCATGGTGTAGTTAGCTATCCCCCCAAAACCTGAGTCCCAAAATAAATGTTGAACGTTGAATTCAAAACCATCGATAGTATGTTCTGTATCGCCATTCACAGGGACATTAAGGTTAAATACTACACCTTCATCTGTTAATGGGTCGCCAACAATACTACCGCCATCAAGCAGTCCATCTTCATCAAAATTTGGTGTTACATTTGGATCATCTGCATAATTTTCGAAGATATAAGTTCTAATTTGTTCATTTGACGCATTAGCACCTAAAGCAGCAACTGCCGCATTAAATTTATCGCCATTAAGTGGATCTGACAAATTGAAGATATCTGATTGTTTCGATCCATAACTAATCCAGTTCGACACGTCTTTTTTGAAGTAGCCGATAGATGCATAGCTTCCTTCGTCGTAATACCACTCTGTCGATAAGTCGTAATTGATTGACTCTAATGGCTCAAGGCCAGGGTTACCTGAACTACCGGTATAACCGCTTAAGTTACCGCCGGTATTAATTGTGGTTCCACCTAGTAATGAGTTATAACCCGCACGAGAAATCGTCTTACCCGCAGCAGCACGGACACGTAATTCGTCAGTTACATCAAGATTGAAGTTAATGTTAGGTAAGAACAAATCATAATCTGCACTTTGACTTAAGGTTTCAATACCTGTTTGCCCAGTAACTGAAGTCGATGTATCTTCATTCCACTCAACACGGCTATAACCTGGTGCTGATGCTGTTGATACCACATCTGTTTGCTCGTAACGTAAGCCAACATGCACACTAAATGGCATATCAAACATGTCACCTAAGTAATTGGCTTGAATGTAAGCAGCGGTGGTTTCTTCTTCGGTAAAGCGGTTAGTATCAGCATCCCACTGGGTTGAAGCACAGAACTGGCCTTCACCATTAGGTCCAGCTGCTGCGCCTGATGCGGCCTGACAGTCACCATATAAACCATCAACATTAGCTACGGGATCTGCGTATTCTGCAGCATTAATAATTTCGTCAAAATCAGCAAAGAAAATACGATTGAATAAATCATAATCACTTTGAGTCGCTGTTCCTTCAAAATTGCCAGTGCTGTCATCAAACTTGTCTAAAATGGTGTCTTCAGTCCAATTAATATCTTCGAAATCACCTTCTTCACCCACTCCGCCCCAATCAGGACGTTGTACTTGGGTATGGCGATAGCGGTTATTGACTGTATTAACTGACACACCAAAATCGATACTTAAATCACTGTTTAAATGATACTTACCATCCAACTGAGTTTGATCAATTTCTGAAGTATATTTATCATTGGCAAACCAACTACCCGATAAACGCATGGTACTTGGATTAAAGTTCTCAATATCACCGATAGCAATACCAGGTAGGCTTCCTGTTAAATCAAGACCAGAACGAGTACGAGTATATGAAGGCAATTGAACATTGTTTCGCGTACCATGGCGTGGATCAGTTGCTTCCATATTGGCTTTAGAGCTGTGATGGTCCAGTGTTAACACTAGATCCTCAGTTACTTGCCAATCAATATTTAACCCTATTGAATCTGTGATTTCTTCACGGCCCCAAGCACCTACTGTTAATGAAGTATCTCGCAAATCTGCAGGGCTATTAATGTCATAAATTTCAGAGTATATAAGGGGGACAGCATTGGGCTCGCCAGTCCATACTGATTCACTTCGATCACCTGCATAGTTAAACCAAACTGATGCATCAGTGTGTTGCTCTTCGATAGTATTTCTAAAAGTCGTGTAATCCGCTGTAATAGTTAACGTTTCTATAGGACGGTATTGCAGCGTTAATTGACCATTAATACGTTCACGTTGACGTTCTTCAATAACATAACGTGGCTGTTGAGGGTTTGAGTAAATTCCAGATGTTGGACGGTTTGAACCACCGGCTTCACCAGCAGGAACACCACCCCAACCTGTATTGGTGTAATCACTTGCGCGATACCCCTGATCTTGAAGGAATTGTTTCATACCACTTTCGCGTTCTTGATAACTACCCGATATAGCGATACCGAATGTGTCATCAGCAAAAGTCTGTGAATATAAACCACTCAGTTCAGGCGTGACACCACCAGTCTCAGTTGATTGATCGTCAACACCTTTACCTGAAATCGTTGCTGTTAAACCAGGCGCGCTTAGTGGTTTAAAACTGGTTAAATTAATTGTCGCACCGATACCGCCAGAAGTAACACTGGCATCTGAAGTTTTATAAACTTCAACACCTGATACACTTTCTGCAGCTATATTTGCGAAATCAAAGGTTCGGCTACCTGTAGTGTTCGGTAGTTGGCGACCATTTAAAGTAATTAAATTTTGCTCTGACCCAAAACCACGTACAGTGACAGTACTCCCTTCACCGTTTGAACGATCAATCGAAACACCAGTGATACGTTGTAATGATTCAGCTAAGTTAGTATCAGGGAATTTACCGATATCTTCAGCAGAAATAGCATCGACTACGCCATTTGCTTCTCGCTTTAAATCCATTGAACGGACTAAACTGCTACGAATACCTGTAACTTGAATCACTTCTACTTCATCAGTTGCTTCATCAGCAAAACTGTTTTGTGTTGCAGCCATAGAACCTAGTGCTGCTAGAATTGAAGTGGTTATTATCTTTTTATTAAACATTTCACTCTCCCCTCGCTTCGTTATTGCCAATATGGCAATGACTCCTTTTTGAATTAGTAACTTCCCCAGAAGTCACTAATTTCTTGATTTAAAAATCCAATAAAGAGTACTAACAAAGACGGCAATCGATTTCGTATGTTATTAAATCGTTAAATTCAATATAAAGCTATAGTTTGTCGATTCTCTGCTCATTTATTGCTTTATTAAATGTGTAAACTTTTCTGCGTTATTAGGCTTAAAACCTAATTGGTTATTAGTTATTAGTCCTTTTGACTATTACTTATTTAAACAAATAAAAATCACAACCTAAACTATGATTTCTTTATTCATAAGCCGTTATTGTGATTATCTTTCCATTTTCATCGTGAAGTAATTCTGTTTTTTTAACGCATCGTAAATGTGTCTGTCCCTTTGATAAAGTGGAGTCATGGTAAAATAAAAACCATTTGCCTTGATGGGATACAATTGAATGATGATTTGTCCAGCCTAACACTGGGTTTAATATCACTCCTTGGTAAACAAAAGGCCCATAAGGGTTATCACCAATACCATATGCGATATTATGGGTATCGCCTGTTGAGTATGAAAAATAGTATTTACCATTATATTTATGAACCCATGACGCTTCAAAAAAGCGGCGTTCATTGTCTTCAGTTGTAATGGCGTTTCCATCTTCATCAAGGATCACAATATCTTTCACAGGTTCGGCAAGTGACAACATATCGTCTGATAGTTTAGCCATCTTTGCTGGTAATGAAGCTTGATCATCAGCTGGATATTGATCTTTAGATGAAAATTGTCCTCGATGCCAGTTTTGTAATTGACCGCCCCATAAACCACCGAAATATAAGTAATAACTACCATCATCATCTTCAAAAATAGCAGGGTCGATACTAAAAGATCCTTCGATGTAACTGTCTTCAGCGATAAATGGCCCTGCTGGAGATAAACTTGTCGCAACGCCTATTCTGAAAATCCCTTCTAAATCTCGAGCGGGAAAATAAAAATAATAAGTGCCATTTTTATGCGCTGCATCTGGCGCCCAAAGTTGTTTGCTAGCCCATTTAACATTCTCAAGACTTAATGCGACACCATGATCAACAACTTCATTTGTGTCATTCTCAATAGACAAGACATGATAATCATTCATTGCAAAGTGGTCGCCATCATCATTAATAGCATTATCTGTTTCTATATCATGAGAAGGATAAATATATATTTTATTATTGAAAACATGAGCAGATGGATCTGCTGTATAAATGCTAGTAATTAATGCTTCATCCTTTTGTTTAAAAGAATTGGCTTTTTTAATATCTAACGCTTGCTTCCTTTCAGCATCACTCACTTCATTATTAATCATGATTTCCCTTTTATTTACGGCAGAAGCCATAACAATTCCTCAAAAATATTTTTAATATGTTTAATTAACCAGCACACAATTAAGTTAAACCTTAATTACTATGAATAAGGCTTCTTAACTTCACTTAATTTCAGCCAGGTTTAATTGAATCTTTTTAACTTCTAATTCTGTTAATCGATATTTACTAATAACAACTAGACAAACAACCGTGCAAATAATAGGTATACCAGCAAAGGCAAGTAAAATACCTGATAGTGTATGATCTGTTTGCACTTGATTAGGAATATAATCATAAGCTGATAATATCCAGCCAGCTAACGCCCCACCAATTGCAAAACCAAATTTAATTGCCAGTAAATGTCCAGAAAATGTAATTGCAGTCAGTCTTTTACCGATTTTCTCAACACCATAATCAACAGTGTCAGCAACCATAGAAAACATGATGGGCGTTATGATCATATGTGCAAAGTTAGCAATGAAATAAGTCACAAATATAAGTGCGATTTGATTACTATCAATGACGTAAAATAATGAATGAGAAATGATCACAACCACTAAAGCCACTTGAAACAGAATCTTTTTCTCAATGAATTTTGAGAGGAAGTTAGTCGAGATTGCCCCCAAGACTGAACCAACTGCCGCCAAGGTTAAGAAGTTTGATAGTAAGTCCTCATCACCGATGTAATATTTAATATAGTGCGGTGCAACAGATGCTCGAATTCCGATAAGGATCAACGTAGCAAGACTAATAATCGCGATAACAAGCCATTGGTCATTTTTAAATAGCTGAAAAAAGTCTTTAAAAATACTCTGAGTTGAGCGCTCATGTTTATCAGTTTCGTTGGTTAATGTTTCCTTTGTCATTGCAAAACACAATAAAAAACAAACTGCAGCTAATGAGCCCATGAATATCATCGCTAGCGGATAACCAACAGCATCTTCGCCTTGACCGAAATATTCAACTAAACGCGGTATTGCCCAAACGATAACCACTAATGCAGCCATTGCCATGGCAAATCGATATGATTGTAATGATGTACGTTCTTTAGGATCTGACGCCATCACTCCGCCTAATGCACCATAAGGAATATTAATTGCGGTGTAACATGTCATTAACAGTCCATAAGTAACGTAGGCATATATGAGTTTGCCTGTGCTATTAAAATCAGGGGTTATAAACGCTAAACAGGCTAATAGACCGTAAGGTAATGCTAAAAATAGAATGTAAGGTCTATATGAGCCCCAACGTGTACGGGTTCTGTCGGCAATTCCGCCCATGATTGGATCAGTGAATCCATCAAACAATCGTACTGATAGAAGTAATGTGCCAGCTGCAGCTGCCGACAAGCCATAAACATCGGTATAAAAAATCAGCATGAAATTAGCGACCATTTGAAACACGATATTACTTGCAGTGTCCCCAAGGCCATATCCAAGCTTTTCTTTAATGCTGAGTTTATTAATAAAAGTGTCCATTACTGTTCCAACTAAAGGTTATAGTCACAAACACTATATCAAACCATTAACATTGTAAACAATTTTGATTAACTTTTAACAAGATGTAAAAAAAGACAGCGAATGCTGTCTTTGTGATATTTTTAAATTTGATTTTAGTATTCGAATGTATAACCGAATTGTGCCAATTTTTCATAGACTTCCACATCAAACCGATACAGTGCAGCGGCACGATGCGCTACATTGCGTTGCTTTTCTTTACAGTCGATGAGTAAATCCATTTTTAATATTTTTCTGCGGAAGTTAGGTTTATCTAGCGTTACGCCCAATATAGATTCATATAAATCTTGCAGTTGTAACAGAGTGAACTTTTCAGGTAATAAACTGAAACCAATAGGTTCATGCCTTACTTTGTATTTCAGATGATTTAAACAACTGGCCAAAATATTATCATGATCAAACATCAGGGTTGGTACTTGTCTAACATCGAACCATTCACACTCAATCGCATTAGCACCATGAGTTAAGTTGGTGTCATCAAAACGGACTAAGGAATAAAAAGCAATGGTAATAATGCGTCTTGCAGGATAGCGGTCAACATCGCCAAAAGCACCAAGTTGGTCTAAGTATAAGTTTTCAACACCTGTAGTATTTTTTACAACACGAGATGCTGCCGTTTCAAGGTTTTCATTACTACGAACCCAGTGACCTACTAGTCCCCACTTATTTGTAGCAAGACCTTGATTATATTTAACCAGCAACACTTTCAGTTTGCCTTCATGTAGGGTAAAAATAAGATTATCGACGGTTAAGTTACTAATACAATCAGCTGGGATGGTTTCTTCATCAATAACTTCGTTTATAAAATTCACAGGAGGTTTCCAATTATTAAAGCAAGCTTTGATATAAAACATTAAGACGCACGGCAGTTAAGTCACCACTACCAAATGTTCTAACAGTTAAACACAACATAATTGATAATCACTTTACTCATCAAAAACATAATTGTAAATGACTGTTACAAAATCCATTTATCGCTTTTAGGAAGAAGAGTTGAATAAAAAGGAAGAAATACCTGGTGTGATAAGCGTCTGTATAGCTGCGGTTTTGGCCAATTGATAAACAGACACTTTGTGTTTACAAAATAAATTGAATATTTATCTGTAAATATTCATTCACCGACTAACTCGAAACTGTAGTCCTGCTTATATTGTATAAAATTTTTCCACAAAAGCTTATTCAATTGGTTTACTGGACTCTCTTTGAATTATTTTAAAATCTAAAATATTACGTAATTGATTGCTTTTTAACTCGGTAAAATCTTTAACCTTATTAGAAGTAAACAAACTCACAGCTAACTTTGCCATTTCATCAATAGGTTGTCTTACTGTCGTAATATTTGGCCATACTACCGTTGCAAGGGTTGTATCATCAAATCCGACAACGGATAAATCATTTGGGACATTGATCCCTTGATTTTGTGCAATTGAGATTACCGCTGCCGCCATATCGTCATTGGCAGCAAATATGGCACTAGGTTTGTCTTTTAAAGCTAACATTTTTTTCGCTGCAACCATGCCAGATTGATAAGTAAAGCAACCTTGTTCAATGTATTCTGGTGGCGTGTTGATTTTATTTGAGCGTAAAGCATCTAAATAACCCTGATAGCGTAAGCGACTAACACCTTGATTAGCATCACCGATAATATGGCCAATTTTGTTATGGCCTTGCTTAATAAGCATTTCAGTTAAATCAAACGCAGCTTGATAATCATCCATACAAATATACGGAGAGATGGTTAACTGACTGTCGGGAGCCACTCTCACAAATGGAACATTAGCATCTTGTAAGCAATCAATAATTTCTTTTTGCTCACACACAGGCGGCAATAATATCATCCCATCGACTTTGGTTTCATTGATCAAATCTTTTACAGATTGCAGTGTTTTTTCAATGTTCTTATCCGCCTCATCAACGACTAAATGAAACCCTTTAGTTCGGCAACTTTTTAACGCGCTTAACAAAAACTGACTTATATAGGCATCACTAGGATTATCATAAAGTAATCCAATTAAATAAGATTTATTACTGGCTAAACGACGAGCAGATTCATTAGGTCGATATTGTAACTGTTCGGCAACGGCTAGCACTTTACTGCGAGTGCTATCACTGACTTTAGGATCTTGATTTAACACTCTTGATACAGTCATCATTGACACACCCGCTTCTAGCGCTACATCTTGTATGCGGGCTTTTTTTACTTTGACCATTGCTTACCTACTAATAAAACTACATCGAGAAATTAAACAGTTAATAACTGTATGAAGATAGACAGCTATTTTGATACGTTACATTCTGAATAATAACATTTTTAAAATCATAAATGTAAAAACGTACTTTCCTAAGAAGCGACCATTAGTCATTTTTAAATAATGAAATCAAACTCACGCTACACGTTCTACGTAATTGCTAGTAACGTTCTAAAGACAATCAGTAGTTATATAAATATGAGAACTAAATTAGAGCGCTAAAAAAGAGCTTTGACACTGGCCAGCTGGCTTTGAAATAATAAGCTATGTTGATGGCTAACAACCGCACTTTCTAACTTCCCTTCTTCAATAACTCGACATGCTTCATCTGCTTCAAAATGATAGCCCAGTGATTGCCTGTTATCAGTAAAACTTTCAACCAATTCATCAAGATGAAATAAACGACACTCTTTAGTTCTAAAGGCATCAGGAATTAAAATATAACCTTCATTACCGATAAGATAGGCATTATTACTTAATCGACATTGAAAGGATGTCGCAAGGCTGACCATCACATCATCACTTTTACCTATGATAATGACATCATCCTCAACACCGGTTTCACAGAAATTGGCTTTAACGAACAAGTTATCGATATCTGCTTCAAGAAAGAAATCTGCAATAGCTAACGGGTAAATACCCATATCTAATAAGCATCCTCCCGCTAAATTAGGATTGTACTCTCGGCCATCTAATTTAAAAGGCACAGGATAACCGAAATCAACTTTAATATGTTTAAGCTGTCCAATGCGGCCATCATTTAACCACTCTCTAGCTTTTTGCATCGCGGGTAAAAAATAGGTCCATAATGCTTCCATTAGTAGCAAGCCTTTATCTTTCGCTAACCTGACTAATATTTCACATTCTTTATGTGAAACTGTCATGGGTTTTTCGCACAGTACGTGTTTTCCGGCTGATAAGGCATCAAAGGCTTGTTGAAAATGAAAATTGTGAGGCGTGGCGACGTAAACAATATCCACCTTGGGATCATCAAATAATGTTTGGTAGCCTTGGTAGGATTTTTCAACATTATATTGTTTAGCAAATTCATCAGCGTCAGCTTGCTTTCTTGCGGCTACTGCATATAAATGGCTGTTCTTTGAAAACACTAAGTCCTGGCAAAATAAACCTGCAATCCTTCCTGCACTCACAATACCCCAATTTAGTTGAGTCATTTCTCATTCCCTTTTGTGTTTAAAGATATATTTTGCCAAAAACTACATTGCAATTACTGTGTTATCACCAAGGTTAATTGGCTATAGCAATAATTAACAAACAACAGACGTTAACATTAATTACACAAAATACCCTTGATAGATTTAAAACTCAATGCTAATGTTAGCGCTAACAAAGTATAACACAATATAACAACGGATTGAATTATGTATCTTGGAATCGACTTAGGAACTTCTTGTGTAAAGGTCATTATTTTAGACAATGATGATCAGTTGTTAGCGCAAGCTAGTTCAGCACTAACAATATCTCGACCACAATCACAATGGTCAGAACAAGATCCGAACCAATGGTGGCAAGCGACCTGTTTAGCAATGGCTGAGCTCAAATTAACCAAAGCTGATTTACTCAAAAAAATTAAATCTATTGGTTTGTCAGGCCAGATGCATGGCGCCACCCTACTCGATAGCAATGACCAAATTATTCGTCCAGCGATATTGTGGAATGACGGCCGTAGCCAACTTCAATGTAAAACCTTAGAAGAAATTGAACCTGATTCACGTGATATTACTGGCAACATCGCGATGCCAGGCTTCACTGCTCCTAAATTATTATGGGTAAAGGAGAATGAACCAGAGAACTTTAATAAAGTTGCTAAGGTTCTATTACCTAAGGACTTCTTACGTTTACAAATGACCGGAGACTATGCCTCTGACATGTCTGATTCTTCCGGGACACTCTGGCTAGACGTAAAGAACCGTTGCTGGTCTGAAGCAATGTTAACAGCAACATCAATGACGATTGAGCAAATGCCGTTGTTATATGAAGGCACTGACATTACCGGAACATTAAGCGCGAACATCGCCAGTTTATGGGGGATGAACACGGTGCCTGTTGTCGCAGGTGCAGGTGACAATGCGGCTGGAGCTATAGGTATTGGTGTAATAAAACCAAATCAAGCATTTTTATCACTGGGCACCTCAGGGGTATATTTTGTGGCAAATGAGCAATATTTACCCAATCCGGATAATGCGGTACATACATTTTGCCATTGCTTGAGTAATACATGGCACCAAATGTCTGTGGTATTAAGTGCAGCAAGTTGCTTGAACTGGGTGACTAAACTAACGGGCTACGACAACGAATCGGCTTTATTAGCTCAAATAGCTAAATGTGATTTTAGCCAACCAAACTCAGTATTGTTTTTACCCTATCTATCAGGTGAGCGTACACCTCACAATAATCCGACGGCTAAAGGGGTTTTCTTTGGTTTAGACCATAACACTGATGCCGCCACCATGGGTCGAGCGGTATTAGAAGGCGTAGCCTTTGCTTTTGCCGATGGGCAACAAGTTTTATTAGATGCTGGTGCAACGATTGAAGAAATAACGGTTATCGGTGGTGGCTCAAAAAGCCGATTATGGGGAGATATTCTTGCTAGCGTATTAAACCGTCCATTGTCCTATCGTGAAGGCGGCGAAGTTGGCCCTGCCTATGGTGCCGCTAGATTAGCAAGAATAGCCATTGAGCAAAGTCCCACAGAAAAAGTCTGTACCTCTGGCAAACTTAAACACCTTGTATTACCTAATCCTGAAATGCAGGGATATTACGCCACGCAATATCAACAATTCAAAAGTTTATATCAAGCCACTAAACACCTCTTTATCTAATTAGCACCTTATAAATAAGATAAAAATCTAACACAAATCATATACAAACTAACCGAAAAAATATGGAGTCATCATGAGCGAACAATTTTTTAATAACGTAGAAAAAATCAAATTCGAAGGCGAATCGAGTAAAAACCCTTTTGCATTTCGTTACTACGACGAAAACCGTGTAGTAATGGGTAAAACAATGAAAGAACATTTACGTTTTGCTGCATGTTACTGGCATAACTTCTGTTCTACAGGTTTTGATATATTTGGTGAAGGCACCTTTGATAGACCTTGGATTCAACCTGTCGGTGATCAACTTGCATTAGCAGAACAAAAAGCTAAAGTCGCTTTTGAATTTTTTGAAAAACTCGGTGTACCTTACTTTTGCTTTCATGATACAGACATAGCACCTGAAGGAGCTACGTTAAAAGAAAGCCATGCTAACGTAAATCATATTGCTGATGTACTAGAAAAAGAAATGCAACGCACTGGGGTTAAATTACTTTGGGGTACAGCCAATTTATTTTCAAATAAACGTTTTTGTGCCGGTGGTGCAACAAACCCGAACCCTGAAGTTTTTGCCTATGGCGCTGCACAAGTTAAACATGCCATGGAAGTCACTCACCGTTTAGGTGGTGAGAACTATGTTTTATGGGGCGGCCGTGAAGGTTATGACTCACTACTTAATACTAATTTAAAACAAGAAAGTGAACAGTATGCTCGCTTTTTAAAAATGGTCGTAGAACACAAACATAAAATCGGTTTTAAAGGCACATTATTAATTGAGCCAAAGCCACAGGAGCCGACTAAGCATCAATATGACTATGACACCGCAACAGTTGCAGGGTTCTTACACAAGCACGGTTTACAGAATGAAATCAAAGTCAACATTGAAGCGAATCACGCTACTTTGGCTGGTCATAGTTTTCATCATGAAGTAGCTGTAGCATGTGCTGAAGGCATTATGGGCAGTATTGATGCTAACCGTGGCGATATGCAAAATGGTTGGGATACAGACCAATACCCGAACGACGTAGCTGAGTGTACGTTAGTCATGTATGAAATTTTAAAATCAGGTGGCTTTACCACTGGCGGGTTAAATTTCGATACAAAACTTCGTCGTCAGTCATGTGAAAATGACGATTTATTTCATGGCCACATTGGCGGTATGGATACCATGGCTAAATCATTACTCAACGCAGCCCAACTTATTGAAGATGCACCGTTATCTTCATTTGTAGAGCAACGTTATGCAGGGTGGAATAAAGGCCTAGGTAAAGATATTTTTGATGGACAACATAGCTTAGAAAGCTTATCAAAAGTCGTTCATGAACAAAATATCAATCCTACATCGACTTCAGGGCGACAAGAACTACTCGAAAACGTCGTCAATCGTTATATCTAAGGACTGTTCCCCCATCTAATAAATGGGGGATTTTTTTATCATGAATATGTTGGAACAATTAAAAAAAATCACAACTGTAGTTGCTGATAGCGGTGATATTGATGCGATTAAGCTTCACAAACCTATAGATGCAACGACTAACCCTTCTCTGATCTTACAAGCATCAAAACTACCACAATACCAATACCTTGTTACTAAATCGATATCTCAAGGTAAAGACAACATCGATGATATTTGTGATCATTTAACCGTTAATTTTGGCTGTGAAATCTTAAAGTGTATTTCAGGACGTATATCCAGTGAAATTGATGCTAGGTTGTCATTTGACACGGTAGCAAGCATTGAGAAAGCAAAAAAGATAATTGCTTTATATGCCGCCAATGGCATAGATAAAAGCCGGGTACTAATTAAATTAGCCGCGACATGGCAAGGTATTAAGGCAGCTGAAGAGCTTGAAAAACAAGGTATTCATTGTAACCTCACCTTGCTTTTTTCAATGACTCAAGCCATAGCCTGTGCTGAAGCAAAAGTCACCTTAATTTCCCCCTTTGTGGGACGAATTTTAGACTGGCATGTACAACAATCGGGTAAACAATTTGAGGCTTTTGAAGATCCTGGCGTATTGTCTGTCAAAGCTATTTTTGACTATTACAAAACATATGACTATCAAACAGAAATTATGGCAGCAAGCTTCAGAAATGTTGATGAAATTATAGCGTTAGCCGGTTGCGATTTACTTACTATCGCACCTAGTTTACTGACTGTATTAAACAATACTCAAGGTGAGTTAGTCCATAAATTAAATGCTAAAGAAATATGCAGAGTTAAGCCTAAGGCACTTAAAACGTTGAGTTTTGAACAATTCTCGTGGCAGCTAAACGAAGATGAAATGGCTTGTGATAAATTATCAGAAGGGATCCGTAATTTTGCTAAAGATCAGGCTATCTTAGTTGAAATGATCCAACAGCTTGGCAAAGCAGAAAGTTAACCAAAAGGTTAACTGAGATTTAAGTTATTATTTAGGCCATCATAATTTTTATGATGGCCTAAATGTTAATTCCAAATGTTTGTTTATCGATCGATGAAGAATGTACTAATGTCTTTCGCTATAGGTAAAATAATCAAACTCAGCAGCAATATTCGCTCCCGTTAGATCTTGGCAACACATACCCACAAATGCCCCTGTGAAGTTAGCACCTTCACCCTTACCTGCTTCATCAGAAATGAGACTGTAATCTAATTCACATATCGGCAGCCACGCATTACCATCTACAGAGTAGCTAAAAGTTAACTGTCCATAATCAATATCAGCTCTTAAGCCTATGTGTTCACTTTGCTGACTGGTAATAGGTATACGTTGTTGATAAATAGGAAAGTCAGCCTTTAAAGACTCATCACCTAAACAGCTCATGACATCGATATGTATCCCATTTTCATCATATGATACATATAGATAATGAAATTTATGGGCATTATAATAGCAAATTAATCCTGCTTGTTGTTGAAAACTCGTAGGTTTAAAGCGCAATTGTGTTTGTGCAACGAATGAATGATGTTGCTGTCTTCTGGCAATTAATGCCTGTTTAAACGTACTGCCAACTGAATGTTTTCCGTATAGCGTTAACGCACCTTTGTTATCAGTTAAACTATAAAAGCATTCAGGATTGGGGATTCTTAACCATTGATAATGATCAGGTAATACAGGGCTAGAGAAATCATCATGATGTGAATAATCTCGCAGCGGTTTACCTGTTAGTCCTATAGGATTAACTTCTCCGTAAACTTGGCCCGATGCTAAGCTAAACCAGCCATCATCTTTTAAAATTAAGGTTTGAATACCTGTTTCTCGACCAAGTGGACTGCGCTTGTCTCCGTTTTCTAATGTAATCGGCCTAGACATAAGATGTGTTAAAAACCATCGTCCATCTGGAGATTGCACTAATCCACCGTGTCCAGTTCGTTGCAAAGGCTTATCCAAATTATCTTTAGACGTTAGCACATGAACATTAGGATCAATTTCATAAGGACCGGTGATACTTTTAGAGCGTGCAAACGTGCAAGCATGTTCGTAGCTCGTCCCACCTTCTGCAGTTAATAAGTAATAGTAATCATTAATCTTGTATAAATGCGGTCCTTCGGTCAACTGATGTTTACTGCCAGAAAATATATTAACTGCGGTGCCAATGAGTTTTTGCTGCTGTTGGCAATATTGTTGTAGCACAATACCGGCAAAAGGATGCTTACCTGGACGGTGATCCCACAGCATATTCACTAGCCATTTACTGCCAGTATCATCATGAAATAATGATGGATCGAAACCACTACTGTTTAAGTAAACTGGATCGCTCCATTCACCATCAATTGTGGAGCAAGTCGTAAGGTAATTGGGACAATCTTTAAAGTTACCATCAAATCGTTGGACGTTAGTATAAATGAGATAAAACAAACCATCTGCATAACTCAAACAAGGTGCCCAAATGCCACAAGAGTCGGGGCAACCTGTCATGTCCAATAATGAAGCTCTGTTTAATGGTCTGCTGATTAATGTCCAATTTACCAAATCCACTGAGTGATAAATTTGTACCCCTGGATACCATTCAAAAGTTGATACGGCAATGTAATAGTCATTGTCCACTCTCACAATACTGGGATCTGGGTGAAAACCTGGCAAAATTGGATTTATTTGTTGACTCATAATTAACCTGCAGTGTGACTAAAATGTTACTCATTGATTGTTTTTATATCACAACATCACTGTTAGCGCTAACACCACTTTTAATGAATTTACTTTCATCATTACTAAACTGATTGCTAATTAATCATGAGAAAACAGCACAAAAGTTAAATCGAGGGAGCATTTAATCGTGTTTTTACTATTGAAAAGGACGCTATACTTTTCGAATTTCTGTATTGGTTTGCGGGGTAAATTAAAACATAGTTTTAAAATGAAGATTAATGCTTAGTATCAAGTTGAACTATTTTTAAACTAAGATTTATCAGAAAATTTATATGGTGTTAAACAGCTAAAAAATGTCACTCTGTTATGAGTGACATTAAGATTCAAAATTAGCTTATCGTTTTTTAAACCAGTAATATGTATCTGCGACTTCATGTCTAAACCTTGAATAAGGAACAAAAACACTGTTTAGACTTTCATTCCATTATTCATCTTCATCATAGCCATTAGGGTTGGCTGATTGCCAGCGCCAAGTATCGACCATCATTTGATCTAAAGAGCGATTGGCTTGCCAGTTTAAGGCATCATTAGCTTTAGTTGCATTTGCCCAAAAAGCGGGTAAATCACCTGCTCTTCGTGGACTAACTTCATAAGGTATCTTCTTATCTACTGCTTGCTCAAACGCAGTAACAATTTCAAAAACAGACACACCATTGCCTGTTCCTAAATTAAACGATTCAACTCCAGCAAAACCTTGATTGTCGTTCAACCATTTCATTGCTGCGACATGACCTTCAGCAAGATCCATCACATGTAAATAATCTCGTTCACAAGTCCCATCTTTTGTTGGGTAGTCTGAGCCGAATATGCTCAGTTTTTCGCGCTTACCCACCATCACTTGCGCTACATAAGGTAATAAATTATTTGGGATACCTTTTGGTGACTCACCAATTTTGCCGCTTTCATGTGCTCCAATAGGATTAAAATAGCGCAGTGACACACCTCTAAAATGCGGATTTGAAGCTGCAGTATCTGCCATTATACGTTCAACCATTACTTTGGTTGCCCCATAAGGACTTGATGGCGTGCCTAATTTCATGGTCTCTACATAAGGCACTTCATTTTCTTCACCATAAACGGTTGCTGATGAACTAAAAATAAAATTATTGACCTTGTGTTCTGCCATCGCTTCTAGCAAACAAACCGAGCCATGAACATTATTTTGATAATACTCTAACGGAATTTGTGCAGATTCACCTACAGCTTTAAGCGCTGCAAAGTGGATTACTGTATCAATATTATGCGAACTAAATACGTTGGACAGCTGATGCTTGTTTCTTATATCGCCTTCAATAAAGGTAACACTTTTACCTGTTAATGATTCAACACGTTTAATAGATTCAATACTTGAATTAAATAAATTATCGAAAACGACTACATTGCAGTTATTTTCTAATAATGACAAAACAGTGTGCGAACCGATATACCCTGCGCCACCTGTAACTAAAACGTTCATTTATCTTCCTTAATGAATTCATACTATTTAATGGTCATTAACCATTTCTGCTCACATCATGTTTACATTTACTGATTTTGAACTTTTATTACAAAAAAAGCTAATAAAAAAGCGGAGTTCAACAAAAACCACTGTAAACAATGCGTTTATGTTCTTTTATTACAGTTAAATTAAAAGTTGAGATATGATTTTTGGCTTAATCCTGAATTTATTATATCTAAATTTGACTCAGTAATTTCATTATTTGCGCCCATCCTATTAATATTTCTACGTTTATTAAAAATAAAAACCGGTTTGAAACATCTGACACATAAAATTACACATTCAAACAGTAAGGGTTTAACAAACTCTGTAACATGCACTTATAATACTGTTAACGAATTTGTCATAGGCACAAGTCTATGATTTAGCTTTAAGCAAGAGGAAGTGCCGTGGCTACTGCAAAGCAAATTATTCTCCCTATTGGCATAATAGGTGTAGGCGTAATCATTACTGGTTTGTTGGTTTCTATGCAAAAACCACCCGAAGAGAAGCCGTCAGTTGATAATACCCCGCTTGTATCTGTCGAAACCATTAATTATAAACCAATGACATTTACCGTTAGCTCTTATGGTGTCGTCAATGCCAAATATCATACTGAATTGGTGGCACAAGTCAGTGGTGAAATCACTTATTTATCTGACGCATTTGTTAAAGGCGGTTTCATTAAAAAAGGCGATGTCCTCGCAAGAATTGATCCTAGCGACTACGAGTCAGCGCTGTTAGATGCACAAGCTAATTTGGCTTCAGCCAAAGCAACGTTAGTTCAAGAAAAAGCTAACGCACAAGTAGCTGAGCGTGAATGGGCTGAGATTACTGACAGTAAGCCAAGTGATTTAAGCTTGCGTAAACCACAATTAGCCCAAGAAATTGCCAAACTAAAAAGTGCTGAAGCTGGATTGTTACGTGCAAAAAGGAATCTTGAACGAGCAATAATTAAAGCGCCCTATGATGCATTAATTGGCAGTCGTAATATCGGTTTAGGCACATACGTAGGTAACGGATCGCCTATCGGTTTAGTTTATAGCACTGATAAAGCTGAAGTTCGATTACCACTTGCAGACAAAGAAATGCAATATTTAGATCGTAAAGGTGCAAATGCAGAAGTCACTTTGGTGGGTAACTTTGCAGGTGAAAAACAAGAATGGATTGGCACTATCGTTCGTAGCGAAGGGGTGATTGACAGTAAAAGTCGGATGACATACTTAGTTGCTGAGATTGATGACCCATATGGGCTTAATAGTAACCATAAAGAATTAAGATACGGTACTTATGTTACTGCTCACATTGGCGGTACTCATGCAGGTCAAGTGGCCGTTGTCCCGCGCCATTTAATCGTGAATGGCCTCGTTGCGACAATGGATAAAGACAAAAAATTACGTTATCTGCCCGTTAATATTATCAGACAAGATGGCAGCAACGTCATTATCTCAAGTGGTTTAGCAGAAGGTATGAGCATCATTACTTCTGCACTTGATTACCCTGTTGAAGGAATGACGGTGGCCTTACCGACCGATAAAATTCTTCAAGTAGAGCCTAAGGTTGGTGTTGATTCTGACACTGCTATCGCCATGGACGATAAGGAATAAATTCATGGAAGATACTCATAAAGGCATAATTGCTTGGTTTGCCCGTAACAGCGTTGCGGCAAACTTATTAATGATCATTATTTTATTAGGCGGCTTGTTAACGGCTAATACGATTCGTAAACAATTTTTCCCCGCTGTTGAAATCAACTGGATTGAATTCAGTGCTGTATATCCAGGCGCTGCTCCGCAAGAAGTAGAAGAAGGCATTACCGTAAAAATTGAACAGGCACTTGAAACCGTTCAGGGATTACAACGTGTCATCACCTACTCTAATCGAAATCAAGCTAATGGCTACTTTCGAATTGAAGATTCTTATGATCCGCAAATCGTACTTGATGAAGTTAAATCTGAAATTGGTTCAGTATCTACCTTCCCTGCTGGAATGGAGTTTCCAAAAGTAGAACGTATCAAAATTCGTCAAGAAGTCATGTACTTAAGTCTTTATGGAGATTTGTCACAGCGACAACTTAAAGATTTAGGTGAAAAAATCCATAAAGAAATCATGCAGCTGCCTAACGTTAACATTGCAGACTTCTATGGTGGGTTAAATTATGAAATTAGTGTTGAAGTCAGTAAAGATAGATTACGTGAGTTTGGGCTTAATTTTAATGATGTTGCTGAAGCAGTTCGAGGTTATTCTCGCAACATGTCTGCTGGTCAAATCAAAGCAGAAAATGGATATATTAACCTACGTGTAGAAAACCAAGCTTATGTCGGCTATGAATTCGAAGATTTGCCCTTACTCACTTTAGATGATGGGACAAACCTCTTATTAGGCGATGTTGCGACTGTCAATGACGGCTTTGAAGAAGGGATTCAGTATTCTAAATTCAATGGCCAAAATGCAGTGACTTTCTTTGTCGGTGCGGCTAAAAATCAGAGTATCACCGATGTCGCTGATACCATGAAAGCCTACATTGCCAAGAAGCAGGCCTTACTACCAGAAGGAGTCACGCTAGAGCCATGGGTAGATATGACCTACTATCTTGATGGTCGCCTTGATTTAATGCTAGACAGTATGAAAACAGGTGCTGTGTTGGTCTTTTTCATGCTGGCATTATTTCTACGTGTACGTTTAGCTTTTTGGGTGATGATGGGGTTACCCGTCTGTTTTCTCGGTACCTTATTATTCATGCCGATGGCATTTATTGATGTAACCATTAACGTAATTAGCTTATTCGCGTTTATTTTAGTACTGGGTATTGTCGTTGATGACGCCATTGTGATGGGTGAAAGTGCCCATACTGAGTGCCAAGAAAATGGTCAGAATATTGATAGCGTGATCCGTGGTGTAAAGCGTGTCGCAATGCCGGCAACATTTGGTGTATTAACCACCATAGCCGCATTTTTGCCAATCACTCTTGATGATGGCCCTTCTTCTGCCTTTGGTCAGGCAATCGGTTTTGTAGTGATACTCTGTTTACTGTTCTCATTAGTAGAATCTAAACTGATCCTCCCTTCTCATTTAGCCCACATGAATAAACCTAAGGTTGTTCAACCAGGCTCTAAAAATCCTTTAGATTGGTTACGAAATGGGGTTAATTTTATTCAGGGTAAAATTGAGAAGTACTTAACCCTATTTATCAGTAATATCTACAAACCAAGTCTTACATTAGCCGTTAAATACCGTTATGCGGTTATTTCAACCTTTATTATGCTCATTGTGATTTGTGCTGCGTTATATATTAGTGGTTTAGTCCGCTTTATTGGGCAACCCAAAATTCCACATGATTTTCCAAGGATCAGCTTGGAAATGAATGTTGATGCAGCAGAGACTGCAACACTTGATGCAGCGCATTCTATCGAAGCCGCATTAAGACAAGTTGAAACTGAGCTTGAAGATAAATACGGGCAAGGCATGATTGCTGAATTACAAGTTGAATTACAAGGTCGTACTCGTGCTGAAGTAAGAACCAAACTTGTTGACCCAGAATTAAGGCCGATTAATACCTTTGAAGTCGCTGAAATGTGGCGTCAAGCAATGCCGAAAATACCCGGCGTTAAGTCTTTTGAAGTCCAAGATAGCTTGTTTGGTGGTGGACGCGATGATGGTGATATTAGCTTTAGATTAGAAGGCAACGATGACGTACAGCTGATCGCTGCTTCTCAAGCACTAAAAGATAAGCTTAATACCTTAAAAGGGGTTAGTGACGTTAATGACAGCCGTCAGTCTTCAGCGAAAGAAGTGCAGTTTAACTTAAAACCATTAGCCCATAGTCTTGGGCTAACCCTGGCGAATATTGCTTCGCAGGTAGGTAATAGTTTTTACGGTCTTGAAGCACAACGTATCATTCGTAATGGTGAAGAAATTAAAGTAATGCTTCGCTACCCTGAAGCACAACGAAACTCCATCGCCTTGGTACAAGAGGTATTAATTAAAACACCTCAAGGTGCAGAACTTCCCTTATCTGAAGTCGCTAACATTGAAGTAGTACAAGGGGTTAATAGTATTCGCCGCGAAAACGGTAATCGTACTATTAATGTATGGGCATCTGTAGATGCTGAGCAAGCTGAGCCGTTTAAACTTGCAAAAGATATTCGTGATAACTTCATGCCAGAACTATTAACCAAATATCCACGGGTTAAAAGTGAAGTGTCAGGTAATATTCAAGAGCAATTGGACAGTGCTGACACGCAACTACGAGATTTTATAATCTCAATGTTAGTGATTTACAGTTTACTTGCTATCCCGCTTAAATCTTACGTACAGCCATTTATGATTATGTCTGTGATCCCATTCGGTGTTATTGGTTCGATGTTAGGCCATATCATTTTAGGTATTGATTTAAGTGCCCTTTCTGTATTCGGTATTATTGCAGCTGCAGGTGTGGTGGTGAATGACTCTCTGGTCATGGTCGATTACGTTAATAACTCTCGTAAGCGAGGTATACCGTTAAATGAAGCGGTTATTAATGCGGGTTGTCGTCGATTTAGAGCGATCATGTTGACTTCGTTAACTACATTTATTGGTTTGATGCCGATTATGACAGAAACCAGTATGCAAGCGCAGATGGTTATTCCTATGGCTGTATCACTAGCCTTTGGTGTTTTGTTTGCAACAGTTGTGACGCTTTGTTTAATCCCTTGTCTTTATATTGCCATTGAAGATATGCGCGGTATTGCTCAAAGAATTTGGAGATTATATGTTCCGGAACCAGCCGAAACAAATTCAGGCTTAGAGCAACAACCTAGTCATCGTGCTAGTTAGATAACTCAGTATGTATTAATCGGTTTATCGTTAAACGATTACCTTAATTAAAAAAGCGAAACGTCAGTTTCGCTTTTTTTGTAATAGCTCATAAATTTAGTATCGATGCCTAGACGTTTTGTTAAATCAGCTACAACTACAAAAGAATGTCATATAGTGACGCTATGATGAGAATGAACATAACAATAATTAGTAAGGATCAATTGTGTCAAAGATTCCCTTAGTTTCGAAATTCATATTTACATTAGGCAGTATTATATTATCGATATCTGTCACAGCTACCGATATACAACAGCCGTTTAATCATGCTTCAGAATCTACACAAGAACACGTATTGTTGATATCAATTGATGGTTATCGCTATGACTATAATGAACTACACCAACCACAACATATCAAAGAGTTTGCCAACAATGCTGCCACCGTTAAGCAGTTTGTGCCCTCCTTTCCAACAGTCACTTTCCCGAATCATTTGACACTCGTTACCGGCCTGTATCCTGCGAATCACGGCATTATTTCAAACCGTTTTTATAATCCTGAATTAGAACGTGATTATGCGATGAACATTAGTGAAGCCGTAACGGATGGTCAATTTTATCAAGGTGTACCGTTATGGTCATTAGCGCGTCAGCAAGGGTTAAAGTCAGCTACTTATTTTTGGCCTGGTTCAGAAGCTGAAATAGCGGGTTTTAGACCGAATTACTGGCTCAAATATGATGGACGTACTCCTAATGAAGAAAGAGTCCAGCAAGTGATCGACTGGTTTTCGTTACCTGAAGATGAACGACCACAATTCGTGACATTATACTTTTCAGATGTTGATAGCGCAGGACATCACCATGGTCCAGAAGCATCACAAACGCGAGATGCAGTACTATATATAGACACTATGATCGGTAATTTGCTTACTGAATTAAAAGATTTACCTTTTGAAGTTAACGTGATTATCACTTCAGATCATGGTATGGCAAAAGTGGATGAATTTGATCGGGTATATACAGATCAGTTAATCGCCAATAATCAAAAACTAATTAAAAAGTTTATTTTTAACAATGACGCGGCATTTTCGTTAGTCACAGCAACGGGTAAAGATAAACAACAGGATCTCAAGCAACTTAAAGAGTTGGTTTCTCAGGTTGAAGGACTCGAGTTTTACTTACAAGCAGATGTGCCAAGCCACCTGCACTTTACCGGTAATGCTTCAATTGGGGATGCTGTCATTGTGAGTAATAATTACTATATTACTAGTACTGATGCTAAACCAGGCGTTATCGGCAAGCATGGTTATGATCCTGAAGTAATCTCAGATATGAATACCGTACTCTATGCTCAAGGGCCAATGTTTAAACAAGGCGCTACGATACAACAAGCTAAAAACATTCACCTGTACCCTCTCATCGCTCATATTTTAGGTTTAACAGTAACAGAAAAGATTGATGGTGAATTGTCAGTATTAAGTCCGCTTTTAAAACATTAAAACAACTAAATGGATAAAACCAATCTAAAGCCTTTTATGACGAGTTAACTGAGTAAGCTAAACGGTTAAATTGGTTTGTTACCGCATTGAAAGCGTAAATGTAAGAGAACATTATGAATCACATGATTGCTGAGGCAAAACGCCTTCGTGGTAACCTGTTTGCTTAGGTAAAGAGATGCACAAACGAGATATAAAATTATTGATAACGGGTGAATAGCCTATCAGGTACGTTTTGTGTAAAAAATCAATTATACAAATCCAACTTAAAAGGCCAATTGCCAAATTCAATTGGCCTTTGTTGTACTGAATGTCACTAACTTTTCTCGGCCGCCATGATTTGTTGATATAACTTGTCTTTCATCTCAACGCGATGTTGCTTTAAGTCATGAATAGAATCATCAGATATGGGTGAATCTTTTAATTCTAATTCACGAATTTGTTTGTCCAACTTATCGTATTGCTGTAATACAGTTGCAAATTCAGCATCAGATTTATTTAGCGCTGCAATGGTGTCTAAGTGATCAGGAAATTCATTTCGAAGAGAGTGATTTTCACCTAACATATAAGCCTCATTTATTTATCTTAATATTACATGTTCATTGGTTCTATTTTCGAGTTTTGAAGGTAACGATTTTCAACTTTAAATCTCATATAAAATGTAGAGCACTTAGCATAAAATACAAGCATATTTTCTCAATATAGAATTTCTGACACAAAATAAGTGCTCAAAAAACATTCAACCCTTTATAAATACAAGGTGTTTGATCTAATCTATTCAAAACTTTGAATAAAAGTACTGAATCACTGCTAAAATATATGCCTATAAAAAAGAGTACGAATCGAATTCAATATGACATCTAAAGCACAACCCCAATTTGGCAAAGTCACTATTATTGGTAATGCCAATGGTGATTGGCAAGCTGCTACTCACGGTTATACCATTATATTTAATGGCACTATTGCTAGTGGCGATAACATTATCAATATTTGTAATGGTCCTTATGCAGGTTCAACTGAAGATTTTGTCGTTACTGGACCTCATAGTGATTGGTTAACAACCAATTTATCAATAGTCGCTCGCGAATTAGAATTGAAGCTCAAATGCTGGCCTTCATCTGGGTTAGTCAGTTTTGTGTTATTTAGTCGATTAAACTGTGAGTTAGCACTTGAAAGAATGTCATTACTACCTAGCCTTAAACGCAGTGAAGATATGTCGTTAAAACAACATTTACCCTGTGTTGTTCATAATTGGCTTGGTGAACGTAGGATTGCAATAGAAGTTCATCAACAAAGTAATGCACAACAAGCTATGTGGCCTGCTCTATTATTGAATGAAACGGCAGCACGGAAAACTGATTTCCAGACTCAAAAATCTAGCCGTGTTACACAAGTTATACCTATAACTGATTCTATTCAGCATCAAATACATGACCCATATCAGTTAATGATTGAGTTAACGTTACAAAATCAAAGCTCCCATGCTGCCCTCAATAATTTACGATATCTTAACCAACTTCCGCAGTCTGCTTGGTTGGCTGCAGTGACACAACAAAAACTGCTTGATGTTGAACAAGTGTTTTTCGACCAATACCCTGAAAAATTATCAGGCTTTTGGTATTTATCTGATAATGAAGCTTCAACATGGTTAGATAAAATTCGTTTTAATTTAGCAATGTGTCAGCAACATTTATCTGGCTATCAGTAGATTTAAGAATTTACTTTAACAATACCCTTTTCTTTGCTTATCAACACCAAAGCATTATTTATCATTGCCTATTTCTCTGCTAATACTATTCATACAAGGATTTGTTATCAAATAGTACTAATAGAAGGAATAGTTGATGAAATGGCTTCCAGCAATATCAATCGTCTCGATAAGCTTAATTACACTAGTCACCCCATTCAAAGATGCTCAGGCAAAACAACCAAAATTGATTTTACAAATCACTGTAGATCAACTCAGGGGGGATTTATTGCAACGTTATCAGCAGCATTTCTCTGACGATGGCTTTGAATATTTAATCAATGAAGGGGTTTATTACAAAGAAGCTCATCATCAACATGCGATTACTGAAACGGTTGTCGGGCATACAACGCTAGCCACAGGAGCACATCCTTCAACACACGGCATGGTGAGTAATTTATGGTTTGATAAGCAAATGCAGCAACCAATTTACAATGTACAAGATGAACAACACCCACTTTTAAGTGCAAATGCTGCTGTCGATGCGAAAAATGAAATCGATCCCACACAAAAAGCCAGTAAAGTTGAAGGCCGTTCACCAAAAAATATTATGGTGACTACGTTTAGTGATGAGCTTACTGCCAGTAACAATGGCCAATCTAAAGTCTTTGCAGTATCAGTTAAGGACCGCGGAGCTATCACATTAGCAGGTCACACAGGAAAAGCATTTTGGTTTTCTAAATCAGCCGGTGAATTTGTTAGTAGCGATTATTATTACAAACAATATCCACAATGGGTAACAAACTGGAATAAAGCGAATCCAATATCGACATATGCCAACACCCAATGGCAATTATCAAAACCTGCTCAGCAATATTTATTCGGTGATAATCAGAATCACGATTGGAAAACAAAATTGCCAGGTTACGGAATTACATTCCCACATGAATTTGGCCCTAGTGATAACCCCTACTTTAGTACTTTTTTAACCGTAAGTCCTATCGGTGATGAAATGACTGCTGATTTCGCTAAAACAGTCATTACTAACAATAATCTTGGTAACAATAGTCATGATAACCAAATCGTGACTGATTATTTATCGATAAGCTTTTCGTCAACCGATTATGTTGGCCATATCTTTGGCCCATCCAGCTTAGAAGCAGAAGATAATCTACTGAGACTCGATAGGACATTGGCCTCTTTATTTGGTTTTATTGATGACAACATTGGTTTAGAAAACACACTGATCGTGTTATCAGCTGATCATGGTGCTCCTGAGGCGCCGGGATACTTAACGCAATTTGGTATCAAAGCTAAACATTTCGACTTAGCAAGTTTAGAAAAAAATGCTGCCATTCAGTCTTTAAAAAGCAAATGGAAAATTACAGGGGATTTGTTTGTTAATGCATGGCAACCCTATATTAATTTGGATCATGACAAGCTAGCTAAACAAAAAGTGCCATTAGCGGAAGCAACAACACAAGTCGCTAATATACTCAATAGTGTTTCAGGTATTCATCGAGCATATAGCTTTAATCATTTATTAAATGGCAATGTGCCTAACGATGAAATTACTCAAAAAGTGCAAAACAGTTTTTACCCTAGCCGCTCAGGAGATATTTACTTAGTTTTTGAGCCAAATGTGTTTGTGGCAGATTTTGACGGTCTCAATGTTGCCTCTGTACATGGTTCTCCGTGGCGCTATGACACCCATGTTCCTATTATATTTGCTGGCATGAAACTTAAAGGACAAACTATAAACAGGCCTGTTGCAACTGTCGACTTAGCACCGACACTCAGTGCATTGATGAATATCAACGCTCCTTCAAGTGCTGTCGGATACCCACTAAAAGAGGTTTTGGTAAAGTAGCGACAAGCTTCTCAACGTAAATCCACCTCAATTTATAGATGTTGGTGTAAAGGCTGCTGTAGGCAGCCTTTCTCATTATAAAAATGATTAACTCATAGTGAGATTGAATTTTACAAATAGTCACAGGTTTGGTGTTGGTGATTTGTTAATTAGACCTTAAGATAGGGTTAATTAATCTTGGGTACAGTTTTAATATGAAATTCAATCAGCTAGTTGTTTTTATTTGTTTAGTCATCATTTTTGTTATACATCAAACTCACTCTGTCGCTGCTGATTATGTTGGTGTTGAACAATGTGTTGACTGCCACCAGCAACAGTATTCTGACTGGCAAGCTTCTCATCACGATATGTCCATGCGCCATGCTAGTGAAGATTCCGTTCTCGGTAATTTTGATAATCAAACACTTCAAGAAAACAATCAATCACATAGGTTTTATCGTAAAAACACTCAATATTGGGTCAATACCAAAGGACCTGACGGTAAAAGCCATGACTATGAAATTAGCTATACATTTGGCTATGAGCCATTACAACAATATATGGTTAAATTTCCGGATGGTAGAGTGCAACTTATTCCACTAGCTTGGGATAGCAGAGATAAAGGCCAAGGTGGCCAACGTTGGTTTAATCTTTATCCTGACATGGATGTACATGATGAGTTTTTTTGGACTAATAATGGCCAAAACTGGAACTATATGTGCGCAGATTGCCACTCTACAAACATCGACAAAAACTATGATAGTAAAACAAACACCTATAACACCACTTGGTCTGAAATTAACGTTGCCTGCGAGGCGTGTCATGGGCCGGCAAGCGAGCACATCATATGGGCTCAAACTCCTAATAATACGAATCCCTTAAATGGCTTTGATCGCAACTTGAAACCTAAAGTTGGCTCATGGGAATTTACGAAAGGACAAAAAATACTTCAACCTAAACAACTGACAGATTCCGATCAGTTAGATACTTGTGCCCAATGTCATAGTAGAAGAGCACAACTCAATAACAGTCATGACCCTATTAAAGGTGATTTTTTCGATAAATATAATCTAAATGCAATTACACCAAGTTTATATTATCCCGACGGACAAATTTACGAGGAAGTCTTTGTCATGGGGTCGTTCAAACAATCTAAAATGCACGCTGCTGGCGTTGTATGTAGCGATTGTCATAATCCGCACAGTACTAAACTTAAAGCGCCAATTGAATCAATTTGTTTTCAATGCCATTTACCTAGCGAATATACTTCAGCCAAACATAGTCAACACCAAGATGGAACTGAAGCTGCTCAATGTGTAACCTGCCACATGCCAAAAACAACCTATATGGAAGTAGACCCTAGAGCAGATCATAGTTTTCAAATTCCTAGACCCGATATTAGTAAAAAAATCGGCACACCAAACGTATGTACCTCTTGTCACAATGAAAAATCTAATCTATGGGCTGTTAATGCCCTTGAAAAGCAATTTCCAGACTCCAGTTATCAAAACAGTGACAGTTTTTCGTTAGCATTCGCACAAGCATCTGCCGGTGTGCAAACAAGTGGAGATAAGCTTTCATATATTGCTCAAAACCACCTAGAATCCAACATTATCCGGGCTTCGGCGCTTAGTAGAATGGATAGATTCCCAAGCCAAAATACTATGGTCGCAGTGATGAGAGGTATAAAGCATAAAGACCCTCAAATAAGATTAGGTGCATTAACCGGTTCTGCTCCTTATCCGTTTAATGACCGCTGGCAAATAGTCAGTCCATTACTCAGTGATCCTGTATATGCTGTCAGAACTGAAACTGCCAGCACTTTGATGAGTGAATGGCAAAATATGAATGATGCTCAAAGAGCACTATTGACCCCTGCTTTGAATGAATATATTGAAATTCAACAATTCAATTCTGACCGAGGTTTCGGATTGATGAACCTCGGTAATATTCACAACGCTAAAGGCAACATAACGCAAGCAGAAAAACTTTACTTAAAAGCCATCGAGATAGAACCAATATTTGCAACAAGCTATGCAAACCTTGCAGACTTATACCGTCAACTGGGTGATGATGAGAGATCATTAGCCACCTTAAAAAAAGGGATTGCGAATCAACCAAAGGCAGCATTGTTAAGGTACAGCGCTGGCTTAAATCTTTTCAGACAGCAACAACTAACAGGTGCGATTGATTATTTTGAGCAAGCAACTGAGATTGAAGCGACTAACCCACAATATTGGTATGTACTAGGTCTTGCGCAAGAAAAAGTCAGTGTTACCCAAGCAATGAAGTCGCTTACCAAGGCTTATGAAGTTGGTGGCAATCCTCAACATCTATATGCGCTTTGTGAGTTTAAAATTAGGCATCGAGATCCAACGACACAAGCTTGTATCAATCAACTTGCTAAGATAGTCCCCCCGCAAGTTGTACAACAATTGATAGGACAATAATTGATAGGACAATAATTGATAGGACAATAATTGATAGGACAATAATTGATAAGACAATCATTCTTTAAATAATGGCTTCCTCTCTTTTGAACGAGTGAGGAAGCAATTATATGAATGCATGTTGAGTATTTTAGTGCTGCAATATTTTCGTAGCAAAATCGAAAGGATTGCTGAGTATAATTCATCCTTATAACTGTATTTCCAACTAAAGTTGGCGTTATTAACCCACCATCTCACTATAATATTGAGTACTACTTTATTTAAAAGTTAAAGATGAATTTTACGCTAAGGGATAAATTGAATATGGATATTACTTCTATACGGTGTATCACATTAGTTGTGGCTATATTGTCAATATCATCTTGTTTAGCAGAACAAGTCAAAATTTGTCCAACAAACCAACACCAATTAAACTGGTCTGGTGGCGGTGCTTACCCTAAAATTTTAAGCCACAACGATAAAGTTTACTTAATATCGGATGTTTCAGGGATCTGGAATGCGGGTTTTGCAGAAGCTGAATGGCAACAAACTAATTCAGGTCTTGCTAACCTGAGTGTATCGAATATTGTCTTTTCTACATCTCAACCACTCATTGGTTACGCAACAACAAAATCAGGTATTTCTAAAACCATTGATGGGGGTGAAACATGGCAAGACCTCAACAACCTCCCCGATAACGTAAATTTCAAACGATGGGAAACGTTCAATAACATCGCGATCGATGAGTCAATACCAACTGAATTCATTTTTGGTGACAGAAAAGGCAATATCTATCGTTATGAATCTGAACATGCTCAACTACTGATCACAACCCCATCAGAAGAAGTAATTTCAAGTCTTATTGTTAGTAATCAAGGCACTATAGTGGCAGGCACATCAACTAGCCGTTATATTTTTCGTCAGCTAGACGATCAATGGCAACTGACGAAACAACATCCGAGTACGACACTGGATCTCACAGTAGCTGGATTAAATGACCAGCAATATCTATTTGCTACCAGCAACAATCAGGTATTAATTTCTGTTGATGACGGTGTGCATTGGGAGTCTCTTAATCTTGAAGCACACATCTCTGATACGAGTGTGGCACATAGACTCGCGGTCAAGAGTAATAGCTTAGGTGAGTTCAGTCTTATAGTTGCTTGGTATGAAGATTGGAAGTCGGGGATCTTGGTCAGTCATGATTCAGGGAAAACCTGGCAAAACAGTTTAAAAGAAATTGATTATTCAAATACAAACCCAACCCGAAGTTGGAACCAGAACGATATCAGTAAAATCATGTCGGTAAACTTTGATTACAAAGATGAAAACATACTCTACTTCACGACTTATTGGGGCATATGGAGGAGTATTGATGCTGGCGAGACTTGGACTGAAAATTTCAAAACTGGCGCCTCTAACACTGTGGGTTCAGGTATTGCTATTACTGAAAATGGTGATGTTGTTACCGCTTCAATGGACGTTGGCCTCATCCGGTACCCAACAAATGGACAACCCACGTCACTTTTACCAATCGCTACAGACCAATATTTTGATAACGATATGGCGGGACATTTCTGGAATGTTATTGTTCAATCTAAAAAAATAATCGCCACCAGCAGCGCCTGGCAATCTGAAGCAAACCAAATAGTCATCAGCGAAGATAGTGGCGTGACTTGGCAGCGTGTCAGTCAGGGACTTCCTTCTTATTATTCTACAGACTGGCCAATTTGGAGCAAAGGTTATGCTAGAGCTTTAATCGCTGATAAAAATGATCCAAACAAGTTCTATTTAGGCATTGATGGTCATGGTTTATATATTTCAACGAATGGTGGATATGAATGGCAGCGCTCGCTTACTAAGCCTCCAAGTAAACGAATTTATAATGCTTTAGATCAAGATAAATTAAACAATATTTTATACTGGGGTACAGCATCCAATGGGGTTTATAGTACCAACAATGATGGTGAGACATGGGTTCATACTGGTCTTAAAAAGAAGTATATATATGACCTTGTAGTTAGTCAGGATGGCGCTGTTTATGCTGGTTCTGCTAATTCTGAACAGGACGGACATGGAGCTGCAGTCTTCAAAAAGCAAAATCCAGAAAGTGAATGGGAACTGGTTAAAGACTTTAACGTCGTAGGTGCTGTTGATGCCCTGGTAGTCGATCCACTTAATCCAGAACGAATTGTCGTGAGTTTAACCAATTGGATTCACAAAAACGAAGGTGAATTACATATCAGTAATGATGCTGGTATCAATTGGCAAAAAATTAATGCTAATGTCGGAATTGGTATAGCCGATTTAGTCTTTTCAACATGTTCTCAGCAATTATTTGTAGCTGGATATTCCCAAGGGATCAGCCAAATAGATATAAGTGATTATTCAGCTATCCAGGATTTAAACGTTAACATTAACAATTTTTATAAATTACAAGATAGTTGGGCTTGGTCTTATTACGAAGATGAACAAGCCAGATCCGTATGGAAAAGTGATGCTGCTATAAGCTGGAAAGTTACCGTAGAAAACACTAAAAATATTGCTATCAATTTTGAATCGATAAATAAACCTGGAGAAAGAAAACTACCTGACAACTACCCTGGCTTTATAATAGAAGTTATCGTTAATGGTGAGTCAAAGGCTCAGTTAACTGTGCCCGCCTCAGACACAGAGTGGCAACAATCGTCAATTCTAATTCCTATAGACACTACAGGTGAAAAAATCATAGAGCTTAAATGGTTAAATAACATATCTAGCCCTGCAACTGACACCAATTGGGGCTTACGCAAGATTTCGATGAGTCAGTAAGTTGAACACTATCAATCCAAAAATGCGCTAATCTAAAAATGGGTTAATCTAGAAATTGGTCAATCTAGAAAGAGTAATAGCTCAACAAAATTTATTGAGTGTTTTTTGTGATAAAAAACATCATGTCAAGCCTGCAGTATATGTAAACCTCAAGTCGTTATGGAGTCATACAGATTGTTCCCAACAGCAAATTGTAACGTCATTTCCGTTTGCATTTTTCTTAATTCACTTTTCATTATGTAATATCCGCATTTCCATTTTTCGGAATCCAAATTGCAAAAAATGAAATAACCCTTCGTTATAACTGCTCAACATCAAACTTTTATCAAAAATTATGCTCAGTTGAAACTGTCCTTAATTAGCATTAATTGATTAAAAACAAATCAACAACGATTGTTTCATAAAAAGTTCAATCAAGTGTTTTAACTTTGATTCAGGTCAATATTTAATCTATCCATCCCGTTATATTGGGATCAGGCAGTTTGTTCCTCCCAAACGGAATAGGTTATAACATGGATACACATTCAGCTTTATATCATCGGTGTAAAAGCCGTTTAGCAGAACTACGTGAATCAGCGCCTCGACAAACCGTAACGTTAGATGAAAAACTAAAAGAAAACGGTATAACAAGACGCGAATTCATGACATGGAGTGCTTCAGTAACCGCATTACTTGCACTTCCCCTTCCTTTTACCAACTTAGTAGCTGAAGCCGCAGAGCTGGCTGACAGAGTTCCACTCATTTGGTTACATATGGCCGAATGTACAGGCTGCTCTGAGTCGCTAATCCGCACTGATACGCCCAACCTCGACAGCTTAATCTTCGATCATATTTCATTGGAATATCACGAAACATTAATGGCAGCTTCTGGCTGGCAAGCTGAAGAAAACCTTGAACATGCCATGGAAGCCTACAAAGGCAACTATTTATTGGCAGTTGAAGGCGCCATTCCAACAGCAAATAACGGTGCATTTCTAACTGTTGGCTGTAAAGGCCACACTGGAATGCAGATTGTCAAAGAGGCAGCTGAAGGTGCTGCGGCGATTATTTCGGTGGGAACTTGCGCAGCGTTCGGTGGTGTTCAAGCGGCAGCGCCAAACCCTACAGGTTCCAAAGGTGTTCAAGACGTTATTGATAAACCTGTTATTAATCTAGGCGGCTGCCCGCCAAGTGAAAAAAACATTGTCGGCACTTTGATGTATTTCATTATGTTTGGAAAACTACCTGCGCTTGACATGTTCAATCGACCTAAATGGGCTTATGGCGCACGCGTACACGATAACTGTGAAAGACGTGGACGTTTTGATGCAGGCGAATTCGTTGAAACATTTGGCGATCAAGGCGCAAAAGATGGCTACTGCTTATATAAAGTGGGCTGTAAAGGACCGTACACATACAACAACTGCCCTACTGAACGTTTTAATCATCATACAAGCTGGCCAGTATTAGCGGGTCACGGCTGTATTGGATGCTCAGAACCTAATTTCTGGGATGACATGGCAGATTTCGAGAAACCATTAGGGAGACAGTTATTGCATGGGGTTGATGCAACAGCTGACACCATTGGCGCTGTAATACTAGGCGCAACCGTTGTTGGTATAGGTGCACATGCTGTCGCAAGTCTATTTGCTAAGCCTTTAGAGGAATAACTCATGAACAAACGTGTTGTAATCGATCCTATTACTCGAATCGAAGGTCACCTGCGTGTAGAAGTCGAAGTTGATGAAAATAATGTTATTAAAAAGGCTTGGTCTTCTTCTACTTTATGGCGTGGCATTGAAGTTATTTTAAAAGGTCGTACTCCGATGGATGTGGGCCTTATTGTTCAACGTATATGTGGTGTCTGTACTTATTCTCATTATCGCTGCGGAACAGAAGCGGTAGAAAATGCATTAGGTGTGAAAATTCCTTTAAATGCAAAATACTTGCGCTCACTGATGCAAACCTCTTTGTATATGCATGACCACATTGTTCATTTTTATCATTTACATGGTTTAGATTGGGTTGATGTGGTTTCAGCATTGAGCGCGGATCCCGCATTAGCAGCACAAGAGGCAGGTAAATACACTGCAAATCCTATCGCTGCCGGTGAAGGTGATTTACGCGCTGCACAGGAGCGCGTTAAAGGTCTCGTGGATACAGGTAAGTTAGGGCCATTTGCCAATGCCTATTGGGGTAATAGAACCTATCGATTTACCCCAGAGCAAAACTTAATCGCTTTATCACATTATTTAAAAGCGTTAGAAGTTCAACGCGTCGCTGCAGAGATGTTAGCCATTTTCGGCGGCAAATCCCCTCACCCACAATCGCTAGTTGTAGGTGGCGTCACTTCTGTTCGAGACATGTTAAGCCCTGCTCGTTTGCAAGAATGGAAGCAAAAACATGCCATAGTGCAAGATTTTATTATTCGCGCATATAAAGCCGATATTGTGATGGCTGCAGCGGCCTTTGGTAATGAGCCAAGTGTGCTAGGGGGCGTTAATGTAAACAACTTTATGGCAACTAATGACTTTGTGCTGGCTCACGGTCAATACATGTTTGATCAAGGCGTGATAATGGCTGGCGATCTTGCTGGTGTGACAGACATTGACCCAGATTCAATCAAAGAAGATGTTACGCACGCATGGTATGAAGCTGATGGCCCACAACATCCCTATGACGGAACGACCGTACCCGATTACACCGGTTTCGTCGAACGAGATACTGTCTACGGAAAATTACCTACAGTAGATGGCGATGGAAAATATAGCTGGGTTAAATCACCTCGATACAAAGACGAACCCGTTGAAGTTGGTCCTCTGGCATCATTATTGGTGAGTTATGCTCGTGGAAACCAAGTCGTCGTTAGTGCAGTAAACGGATTACTTGAGGCAACAGGCTTACCTATTGGAGCCTTATTTACCACGCTTGGTCGAACAGCTGCTCGGATGCTACAAACTGTTATTGTCGCTGAAGAAGGGTTAAAGACATTTGATGCGATGCTTATCAACATGCAGTCAGATGAAAGTACTTACGTTACGCCTGAGATTGATTCAACGAAAGAGTACGTTGGGCACGCGATGATTGAAGCACCGCGAGGCATGCTCAGTCATTGGTTAAGGATCAAAGGTGGTAAAATTGAAAACTACCAAGCGATTGTCCCTACTACCTGGAATGCTGGGCCGGTAGACGCCAACGGTAAAGTTGGTCCGTATGAAGCTTCGTTAATAGGCTTAGAGCTTGAAGATCCGAGTAAACCACTTGAAGTCATTCGTATAATTCACTCTTTTGATCCTTGTATGGCATGTGCAGTTCATGTCATGGACTACAAAGGCACAAGTTTGGGTGAGTTCCGTATTGACCCTAATGGTCTTTAATCGTTTCGCAAACCAAAGAGGAATTGATTATGACTCAGGTTGCTACCCATCATAGAGAATTAATTTTCTCGCCTGCCATCCGAATATTTCATTGGATTAGGGCATTATCGATTGTAGTACTCATAGCTACTGGATTTTACATTTCTTGGCCATTTTTAGTGGCACCAGAATCATCCGATGTATTAGTTCAAGGATGGATACGTTTTGCCCATGTTATTTTTGGCTTCGCATTAACCAGCGTCACCATAGTGCGTTTTTATCTGTTTTTCTTTGGAAGGAGTTCCATTGAAAGACGTTCAGTTAAAGATGTATTAAGTATTAACAGCTGGATAACCCAAATTAAATCTTACATTTGGATGGGGCACCTTAATAAAGCTGGTGTATATGGTCCACTACAATTCGTCACTTATGTAGGTATTTCATTGGCAGCATTATTCATGTGTATAACGGGTTTAGTGCTTTACGCTAATGTGTACCATGAAGGATTCGGTGGATTAATATGGGAGATTTCAGCTTGGTTTACTGCCCTTATGGGAGGACTGGCACAAGTTAGAATTTGGCACCACATTATCACATGGGCATTTATTGCATTCATGGTTATCCATGTTTACATGGCTGTTTGGTCAGGTATTCGCTTTAAACATAACTCTGTTGACTCAATTGTCTCTGGTTATGATTACCATAAGGATCACTAAGCCTTGTCTACTACTCTACTCATCGGGATAGGAAACGTACTGTACGCTGATGAAGGTATCGGCGTACATTTCGTTAATTATATCCAAGAGAAATATCAGTTTAACCACCCAACAGACAGCATTGATTTACTCGATGGTGGCACACTCGCACAAGGGTTAATCCCTATTCTATGTCGCTACGATAACTTAATTGTTGTTGATACTGTCAACAGTCCAGGAGTTAATCCAGGTGAAGTATATTCTTTTAACTTTGATCAAGCGCCACCGGAAATCGATTGGCAAGGCAGCGCTCATGAAGTTGAGATGCTGCAAACCCTTATCATGATGGAAATGGTTGGCGATAGACCTGATACCCATGTTGTGGGGGTTACACCAACAGTAATAGAACCGATGACGTTGGGACTGACACCTTCTATCCAAGCAGCGGTCCCCACTATGGAAAAAGTATTGCTTAAGCACCTTACTGAACAAGGGTTTACTTATCAGCAAAAAGCTGAAGTCGATATTAACGCACTTATTCCTGATTCATATAAACGCGGAACACTAGCATATGCCTAAAATCAGTTTTAACTTTTTTTGCCATCGCGATATTCCTTTATATGCAGATCTCTGTAATTCATACCTCGCGGATAACCGTTTTGATTTTACTGTCGGCCATAATATTAATAATGGCCAAATCGCTCAACATGCCCAATTCACACCGATACATACTTACTTTATTGAAGTAGAAGCTTCACAGTCTGAATTAGCCCAATTAGCTGATGAAATAGCGGCTAAATTTTTATATTCAATTTGGCTTAAAAGCGCCGAAGTCATTGCTATCGACGTAAGAAAAGGCACTAAAACGTGTTTACAACACCAAGCAGTCCATCAAGGTTATTGCAGTGAATGTGAACCATTGATTTCGAACTTAGATAACAGCTCAGATAAAGACTTATATAAAGGCTTAAATAAAGAAATAGATATAGCCGTTCCTTGCCCCCACTGTTTAGGTGAGCGCAACCTTAAACAGTATGAAATTGGTTTCAATCAGCAAGATATATCAAACCTAGTCAACAGGATACTGCAAGGTGAAGAAGTTTGGATTGGCCAGCAAGAAAACTCACTTAGTTTGAGTTTGAATCCCATCATTACTAATCAAACCACAGAATTACATCCTAATCTCTTAGAACTAAGTTCCTTGCAGCAAGTGTTGATTACCCACCCAGCTGTTATTTCATCTTCTTTTATCATTAAACAGCACCAATCTCTTGCTTTATCTAGCTTCGAGAAACCTTTTCTAAAGCTTGCCCCGAATAAAAAATCAAACAATAACCGGAGTGAACTGAATCAAGATTTAAATGATAGCTATTACAATGTGACTTTCGCTGACAGCCGGTTACTCATTCGTGTTGCAGCACTATTAAAAAGACAACAAATTAATTGGTTATATATCAAAAAGCCACAAAATAACCTTAGCGTGTCTTGGGTCAATAATGTGTGGGTTCAAAACCAAACGACAACTGACTTAAACTTTGAAGCCCCCATGCCAAAGCACGATGACAATCGATATCTTAAAGGTAATCATATATATAATGTGTCGTGGCAAAAAAATACGTTGAAATGTACCGTTACTGAATCAAATGAAACATTAGCTAGCAGTCTGATTCAACAAAAACCATTACAAGGTATAGACGCAGCAACTTGTGCTTTACACGCTGGTTTATTAAATACGGGTTGTGTCACTAGCATTAATAGTTCATTAGAGGCTTCTTCTAGTCTTAAAAAGCTCGCTTGTATTTATTTATCAAATAGTCAATCAAGCTCTGTGATTACTCAAAATCAGCAAGGCGAAATTAGTTCATTTTTACAAATGCCTACACTGCCACAAAGTGGTCAGCAATTAATTGAAGAGTTAGTCGCCTCTGATATGAACACTATATTTAACAAATATTGTGTAGCCTACCCTGAAGTATTCAAGTTACTAACTGATTTTACGTTAACTTCAGGGGCTCAAGCAGATAGCTTGCAAACCTTTATGGCATACGCAGCGTTAATAGTATTACCTGATGAAGAAGTTAGAAAGAATGGTCCTAGTTCACCATTTTCTAACGCCCCTGCTTGTAATGTTCCTATTGCTAATGCCCCTGTTTGTAATGCCCGAGAGTTAGCAGACAAATTCCACGCATTGGCGCAAAGTTATCATGGCAATAATGCTCCTAGAGTCGATTTTCCGCTGTGTGCGATTAATAGTGAAGATAACAATGCCCTACATAAACGTTCTATTAATTGGCGTAAAACACTCGCAAGTTTAATGAGCTTTAAATTAGCGGGTGCCAACCCTGCAATTTTAGCCTTTGGTTTTTTTGATTCGTTAACCGACTATTTGAGCAACTGGATAGATCATTTAGAACAAGAGCAAGGCATAGATGCGGTAGTGTTAGCCGGAAACGACTTTAGTTATGAAGTCATGGCAAACAGATTGTGTATCCGACTTGGCAAAAACTATCCTTTAGTTGTGAATCGTCAACTTGATTTAGAAGGTGCCAATATTGCTGTTGGTGGTTTGTACCTTGCTAAACGACGTCGATAGGAGCCATTGATGACAATACATAGTGGTTATCGCCAACAAGTCAGGTTAAATATAAACGGCATCGTACAAGGGGTTGGGTTTAGACCTTTTGTGTACCGGCTTGCAACTCAATCTAATTTAGTGGGTTCAGTGTTAAATAACCAACAAGGTGTGTGTATTCATTTACAAGGTTTAAATACTGATATCAATAAGGTCGTACATCAACTAAAAGTCAATCCCCCACCTCTCGCACGTATCGACAAGTTGTTAATAAAAGAAGAAGCTATAGATAGCTCACTGCAACACTTTGTTATTGAAACCAGTACAAGTAGTGATGATGCTGTCGTGTCTATTTCTGCCGACAAAAGTGTTTGTGGTGACTGTTTACTGGAAATGCGCGATCCCAAAAACCGTCACTATCAATATCCATTTACCAATTGCACCAATTGCGGACCTCGTTATAGCATCATTAACAATCTGCCTTACGATCGCATCAATACATCAATGGCAAACTTCGTGATGTGCGATGAATGCGCGTATGCCTATAACGATCCTTTAAACCGACGATATCACGCCCAGCCGGTCAGTTGCCCCAAATGTGGGCCACAACTGAACTATATCGACTGTACAGCTAATTCAAACAGTTTTAGTGCTCTTACCAACCAACAAATAATCAGCAAAATTGTTAGTGAACTCAATAATGGAAAAGTTATTGCCATAAAAGGATTAGGTGGGTTTCATATCATTTGTGATGCCACTAATGATATTGCAGTAAAACGTCTACGTCAGCGCAAACATCGTAAAGCTAAACCCTTGGCGGTTATGGCAACCGATTTACCTAATGCTCGTCAAATGGTTGAAGGTACAAATAAAGAATGGCAGATCCTTAGCTCAGCAGAAAATCCTATTACACTGATGAAAAAGCGCAGTGATATGGAGAATAACCTAAGTCCAGCGCTTGCGCCTGATATTGATACTTTAGGTATATTTCTGCCATATACACCGCTGCACCATCTATTAGTTGAAGCCTTTAGAAAACCGTTAGTTGCAACCAGTGCTAATATTTCTGGCTTACCTATCATTACCGATGGTAATGAAATCAAACAAAAGCTTGGCGAGGTGGTAGACGGAATTGTTGATCATAACAGGCCAATAGTTAATGCCTGCGATGACAGTGTGGTGCAAGTCATTGACGATAAGATCCAAGTCATTCGACTCGCAAGAGGTTATGCACCACTTAGCATCCCTTTAAGCAATAAATTACAGCATCACCTATTAGCTGTTGGCGCTCAACAGAAAAATACCCAGTGTTTTGCGTTTAACGAAAATGCATTTGTAAGTCCACATATTGGTGACTTACATAATCTAGAAACTAATCAATATTTCGAGCAAACAATCAATACTTTTCGCCGCCTTTATCAATTTACACCTGAACAAATAATCGCCGATAAGCACCCAAAATATACATCGTCACAATGGGCTAAGTCACAGGCCAATGAACAAAAACTCCCGCTTGCCAATGTTCAGCATCACTATGCTCACGTATTGAGTGTTCTCGCTGCCAACAATTATCATAAACAAGTCTTAGCATTTAGCTTTGATGGCACAGGGCTTGGAGATGACAACCAATTATGGGGCAGCGAATGTATGCTTGCTGATGCGCATAATTTTGAAGTTAAAGCGCACTTTAGATCATTTAAACTGATAGGCGGTGAGCAAGCGATAAAGCAACCAGTACGTATTCTGTTAGCCTTGTTATTCGACACCATGTCTGTTGATGAAATCATGACATTGCCGATTAATGCCATACAGCAAATGGATAAATCAACAGTCAATAATCTTCACAACATGTGGCTTAATAACAGCGCTTGTATTGAGTGCCGCTCGGTAGGACGTATTTTCGATGCTGTTGCAGTTGCCCTGAACCTTATCATAGAAAATGATTTTGAAGCACAAGCTGGAATGCTGATAAGCACTCACGCAAATATGGCTATTGAAACAGAACTATATAATGACGCTAACAATCTAATCAGTGCCCCATCGACCTCAGGTAAGTTGTCGATAATCTCAAATGAGGATCTTATTAATGATGTAACTCCCCTCACCAGTACCAATACCAATACCAATATTGAAACAAAAAGTATTCAGATTTTTGAACCTTCACAACTTATCTATCAGTTAATCACTCGTTTAAAAAACACAAAAAGTAGCAACGACCTGCCAGGCGTGACTAACCAACTGTGTTTAGAGTTTATCGAAAGTTTAAGCCAAGTTGTTTGCTACATGGCAAAGCTATATCCGAGCTATAAGCTAATTCTATGTGGCGGTGTTTTTCAAAATAAATTGTTATATGAGATGACCTTACAACATCTAAATCGTCATTTTAATTATTCACTAGATAAGGTGTTACCAAGCAAATTGGTTCCCATAAATGATGCAGGCATTTCATTAGGACAAATTTGGTATGCCTACCAACAACTGAACAAATCACAAACCCAGCATTAGAGTCTAAAGAGTTTCGATTTACTGATGTTAATCAAAGTATCAAATGAATGACGAGTTAATATTGAATAAACAATAACCAGTACGACAATGGTAAATAGGGTTTTTAAAGGAGTTAAAGTATGTGCCAAGATTGCGGATGTTCATTAACGGATCACTCAAACCTTCATACGAATCCACAGCTTAATGACACCAAAACATTATCTGTTATTCATAAAATCTTAGATAAGAACGATCACGAAGCGCAACATAATCGACAGCACTTTGAAGCGAATAAAGTGACAGCTTTCAATCTAATGAGTAGTCCAGGGAGCGGTAAAACAACCCTACTTGAGCACTTACATGAATACTTACCTAAAAAATATGCGGTAATCGAAGGCGATCTTGAAACCTCAAGGGACGCTGACAGATTAATAGCTAAAGGAATTGAGGCATACCAAGTTCAAACGGGTTCGGCATGTCATTTAGACGCTTTCATGGTGCATCAAGCATTACACCATATCGATCTAAAGCCTATCGATGTTTGTTTTGTAGAAAATGTCGGTAATTTGGTGTGTCCCGCCAGTTATGATGTAGGTACCCACCACAACATCGTCTTATTATCTGTACCTGAAGGCGATGACAAAATTGAAAAATACCCCGTCATGTTCCGCCGCGCAGATCTAGTCCTGATTACTAAAATGGATTTAGCAGAACACTTTAACTTTTCCTTAGTTGAGTGTCGTAAACAACTCGAAAAATTAAACCCTAATGTCACTTTAATGCCTGTTTCAGTAAAAGATCCACAGTCGATTACGGCTGTGGCTCAGTGGATCCTTAAACATCAAGAGGAATTGTAATATGTGCTTATCTGTTCCTTCACAAGTGACTGAATTACATGATGATGCAAGCGTAACCGTTAATACATTAGGTGTTAAGCGACGTGTCAGTGCTCATTTAATGACGGAACCATTAGCAATTGGAGATTTTGTTCTTATCCATATTGGTTTCGTGATGAATAAAATTGATGAAAAAGAAGCCAACTTAAGTTTAGCACTCTACAAAGAGATAGTTGAAAAGCTAGCCCTTGAGGAGCAAGCCTAATGATACTCTCTGATTTATACCAGCAGTTCAGAAACCCTGAAACTATAAGAGCTTTGTCGCAAGCGATAAAAAAAATCGCAAGTAAAGTCGAAACGGATATTAATATCATGGAAGTTTGTGGGGGGCATACTCATACGATAATGAAATATGGTTTGAACCAACTACTACCTGCAAACATCAAATTTATTCACGGCCCTGGTTGTCCTGTTTGTATTATGCCAAAAGAGCGAATAGACCACGCCGCTGCCCTTGCCCAGTTACCCAATACGATTTTACTGACATTAGGTGACATGATTAGAGTACCAGGGTCTAAGGGGAACCTGGCTAAATTTCGGGCTAAAGGCGCAGATATTAGACCGCTTTATGATCCCTTAGATGCGATCACGATAGCCAAAGAGAATCCGTATAAAAAAGTCATTTTCTTTGCTATTGGTTTTGAAACATCTACCCCTATGACTGCAGTATTAATTGATCAAGCAGAGAAACAAAACATTGAAAACCTTTTGTTTCACATCAACCATGTGCTTGTTCCACCCGTCATTGACACTGTCATGGCTGATACAGAGTGTAAGGTTAATGCTTTTATCGGACCTGCTCATGTCAGTGTCATTAGTGGCGCTAAAGTATATCGACCTGCAGTAAAGCAATATCAAACACCGCTTGTTGTATCAGGGTTTGAACCAGTTGATGTTATGGAATCAATTTTACGTATCGTTAAACAAAAACATGCCCAAATTGCTGAGCTGGATATTCAATATAGCCGAGCAGTGACTGAAGACGGCAATCTTGCAGCTCAACAGTTAATCAACAAATATTTGACCCTACGAGACAGTTTTAGGTGGCGAGGACTAGGCCCCATTCCCAATTCGGCTTTACGTCTTAAAGATGAGTTTTCCCATCGCGATGCTGAAATTATTTATTCAACAGTGCTGCCTACAGAAGAAATCAACGATCATAAAGCATGTCAATGTGGTGATATTTTACGGGGCATAGCTAACCCACCTGATTGCAAAGTATTTGGGCGTGGTTGTACTCCTGAAACTCCATTAGGTAGCTGTATGGTGAGCTCTGAAGGCGCTTGTAATGCTTATTATCGATATGCTGGGGTATCTCATGCTTAATAAAAAGTTCGAACAAATACAACTTAGTCATGGCGGGGGTGGCAAAGAAATGAATGCATTGATTAACGATATGTTCTTTACTGCGTTTGCGAATCCAATTCTAACATCTCAAGAAGACTCAGCTCAGTTACAACTATCAGGCGCAACGGCTTTTACTACTGATTCTTTTACTGTCGACCCTTTATTTTTTGCTGGTGGCAATATTGGAAAACTAGCCATAGCTGGAACAGTGAATGATCTTGCCATGATGGGCGCACTGCCAGAATATTTAAGTTGTAGTTTTATTATTGAAGAAGGTTTTGCCATAAAGGATCTGCAAACCATTGTGACCAGCATGGCTGAAGAAATGCAGCAAAGTGGCGCTCATATTGTTTGCGGTGACACCAAAGTCGTCCCTAAAGGCTGCGCCGATGGCATATTCATCAATACCTCTGGTGTCGGCAAAATTATCAAACAAGGCATATCAGTCAACAATCTTCAAAATGATGATGTGATCATTGTTTCAAGGGATATTGGACGCCACGGTGCTGCAATACTCATGGCCCGTGACAGTTTGTCTTTAGAATCAGATTTAACCAGTGATTGTGCAAGTCTGTGGCCTATTGTTGAGCAACTTATCACAGTAAATATTGACATTCATGCAATGAGAGATGCAACCCGTGGTGGCTTATCTGCAGTATTAAATGAATGGGCAATGGCATCTAATGTTGGCATTAGTGTCGATGAAAAATTGATTCCTGTTTCGACCGAAGTGCAAGGTTTATGTGAGCTATATGGTTTTGAACCCTATGATTTAGCCAATGAGGGGACGTTCATAATGGCATTGCCACGAGCCGCAGCAGATAAAGCATTAGAAGTCATGACCCAGTATTGTCATTGCGATCAGGCCAGTATTATTGGTTATGTCACAGACGCGCACAATGGCAAAGTCATTTTAAATACCCCATGGGGAAGCAGTCGATACTTAGACATTCCTCAAGGTGAATTATTGCCAAGGATTTGCTAATGCATGAATACTCCATCGTCATGTCACTAATGGAACAAATTGAGCAGTTAGCCAAAGATAACCAGGCCACCAGTATTGTGAGGGTTGATATTAAAGTGGGCGTTCTTAGTGGTGTTGAGCCAGATTTACTTCTGCGTGCATTTGATACTTTTAAACTGGAAACAATTTGTAAGTCAGCCTTCCTTAACATCAAGCTACAGCCCTTAATAATTAAATGTAGGCAATGTGATAAAGAAACAACGCTTGAACAACGAAATGTTATCTGCCCTTTATGTATGAGTTATAACACTCAAGTGGTTGAAGGTGAAGAAATGATGTTGATGCAATTAGAGATGAATACGTAATAAAACAAACTAGGTACCTAGTATCAATTCTTACAAAAGGAAATTAATAATGAACACTAAATTAATTGCTCTATTATTCGCGACTGCACCGACGGCTGTTTTTGCCCATGAAGGTCATGGTGGTATGGGCTTATTTCATCATTTATATGAACTAGCACCAGCAATTACACTGGTTGCAATCGTCGCATTTGTTATTTATCAAAAAACTAAATAAATAACGATAGATATCTCTCGAAGAGCTCTAGATACAGGGCTCTCTCGTTTTAAAGTAGGTTATTTTTTTGCCCCATCTTTGAAGCAAACTTGTGTTTATTACATTGTAAAATTGAGATACACACAAACTGCAAACGCTTATGTCGAATCGTATTAATCTCCTATCGCTGTTTTTATTCCAACTTTGAACATAAAACAATCAGAGTCATGTCCATTTATGCAAAGCAATGTAAAGCTATGTCACTTTTTACTAATTAATAAAATAATGGGTTATGTTTAATCATGAAGTTCATACAGTTTAATCGAAGCTAATTAAGACATATTCAAGGAAGCGTGATGCCAGAAGAAATGCTAGATGATCCTTTTACTGTAAGTGAAGCTGCAGACTTCATTTCAACTAAAAATGCCATTTCACAAAATAATGCCGTGATTGCAGTAAATCGTTTTGGTCTCGGCGCAAAACCTAACGAATTAACCCATGCGGAAAAAGATCCGCAAGCCTTTTTGATTAATCAATTAGTCATACCTAAGTTTTTACCCACTCAATATAGTTCTGATTCAATAATGCAGCTTTTAGCAGACTATCAAAAACAGAAACAACGAGATAGAAAAGCGGTTGAAACGAGCACTGTAGGTATAAATATACCCACAGAAACTGCTAACAGTATGTCTATTGATACAAGTATGGCTAACTCAGATGCGACAGACAATGTCAAGGCTGCTCCTCTAAAGCCGAAAAACAAACCGCCATTTAGAAAAGCTTTTATTGAATTAACCACCAGTAGTTTACAGAGCGCAATTGACTCACCGAACTCCCTGAGTTGGCGGCTATTACAATTCTTTTCTAATCACTTCAGCGTTACAGCTCAAGGGCCTTTCATGACAGGACTAGCACCGACGCTAGAACGTGAGGCTATCGCGCCTAATCTATTAGGCTCGTTTGAAGATATGTTGCTTGCTGTTACAGCCCATCCTGCAATGATTAAATATTTAAACAATGAAAAGTCTTTTGGCGCTAATTCAAAATTAGGTAGAAGAGGCAAAGGTTTAAATGAAAATCTCGCCCGTGAAATCCTTGAATTACATTCCTTAGGGGTAAATAGCGGCTATTCACAAACTGATGTGATTGAACTAGCAAAAGGCATTAGTGGTTGGAGTATTGCTAACCCAAAACGAGACAAACAAACCGGGTTTTTGTTTCGCTCAAATGGCCATGAATCAGGAACAAGAAAGTTACTTGGCAAACAGTACCCTCAATCCGGTATTGAACAAGGGCAAACCATGCTGGTAGATATAGCAAGGCATCCTCAAACTGCAAAACATCTTTGTTATAAGTTAGCCAAACACTTTATTGCAGATAAACCTTCCGCGTCATTACAAAATCAATTAGTGAAAACCTGGATTCGCACTAACGGGAATATCAAACAAGTGATGATCACCATGATTAGCTCAACAGAGGCATGGCAACCTATACGGCAGAAGTTTAAAACACCCACAGAGTTTGTTATCTCAGCTTATCGAGCATTTGATATTTCTGTGCCTAAAGGTCGAAAAATGATTCAGTTACTCACGGAGTTAGGTCAGCAGCCTTTTAAAGCTAATTCTCCAGCAGGCTTTAGTGACGATGAGAAAGATTGGAATGGAGCCAATGCGCTGATGACCAAAATTAACTGGTCGGTGAGATTAGCGGAGAGACAACGTAAACAAATGGCAGCAGATTTGATTGTAAATACTTTTGGTCAAACCATGACAGAGTCATCTTATAAGACCATTACCCGAGCTGAAAGTCGCGATCAAGCACTTGCATTACTGCTATTGAGTCCTGAATTTTTAAGGAGATAACATGGAACGTCGCGAATTTATCAAAGGACTCGGTGCCAGTTTAGTGATGTTAAGTAGTGGAGTATCGACATCAGCACTAGCAACCGATATCAAAACCAATAAAAAGAATCTAGTTTGGGTCATGCTTAGAGGCGCTTTAGACCCATTGCACACTGTAGTTCCGATAAAAGACGACAACTTACTCACGTTACGGCCTACTCTAGCTAAGAGCGTGATGAAAAGTGCCTTAGCATTAGATAACCAGTTTGGGCTTAATCCCGCTTTAACTCATTTACATAAATGGTACTTAGACAAGCAATTACTGCCTATTGTCGCTGTATCATCAGGTTATGAAAGTCGCTCACATTTTGATGGTCAAGATTACCTCGAAAGCGGCGGTAATTTAAATAACTTAGATTCTGGATGGTTAGCGAGATCTTTAAGTGGTCTTTCTAATTCTGCTATAAGTACGAGTAAATATAGTAAACAAACTTCATCAGCGATTGCCATTGCCAATAGTACGCCAATTAGCTTACGTGGAAGCAACGCTGTTAACACCTGGTACCCAGCAAATATCAAAGCTGCAGATGACGATATTTATCGTCAATTAAATAACTTATATCAAGATGATAAAAGTTTACTGCAGAATTTAACCGATGGGTTAGCACTTCAAGACACTGCCATGATTGATGATAGTAAAAAAACCAGTCGCAAATTTATCGAGTTAGCAAAAGCATGTGGTAATTTCTTAGTAAAGAGTGATGACATTGATTGTGCCATGTTGGAAATGGGTGGCTTTGATACTCACAATAATCAGCATAAGCGTTTATTGAAACAGTTAACTGAATTAGACAGTGGCTTAGCAGCCTTAAAGTCCTCTTTGGGTTCTCAATGGGATGACACTGTTGTGATTGTAGCGACAGAGTTCGGTCGCACCGTAAAAGAAAATGGCACTCAAGGAACCGATCACGGTACAGGCAGTGCAATGTTCATTGCTGGTGGCCAGGTAAAAGGCGGTAAAGTATTAGGTGATTGGCCGGGTCTTCAAACTGAGCAACTATTTAAACAACGTGATTTACAGCCAACAACTAATAGTTTTAGTTGGATAGCCAGTATATTGAAGCAACATTGGCAGTTAAGCGATGACGCCATCGCAAAAGTCCTTCCCTTACATAAGCCATATAGTAATCAAATAATGATGTAAAAAATATGCGATAAGTTTTCAATCCCTACTTACATACCAAGAGCAAAATACTAAAAAGCCTGACTATCATATTAAATAGTCAGGCATTTTTACCATTCACTTCAAAGCCAAATCTTTATGAAGTGGCTTTAATGATGTTAACTCTAAGCTTTAAGCGCTGCATCAATCATAACTTGTGCTTGACTGATTATTTCAGCAAGGTGATCTTCACTGATGAAGCTCTCTGCATATATTTTAAATAGCGCTTCGGTGCCAGATGGACGCGCTGCAAACCAACCATTTTCAGTCGTCACTTTAATACCGCCAATTGCCGCGTTGTTACCTGGCGCATGTGACAAAATAGCAGTAATAGTTTCACCTGCAAGCTCTTTGTCAGTAAAACTGTCTGAAGATAGCTTTTCAAACTTGGCTTTTTTCTTCAAGCTGATCGGGCTATCGATGCGAGTGTAAAAGCTTTCACCAAACTGTTCAGTAAGTTCAACATAACGCTGCGCGGGTGTTTTACCGGTTACGGCCAAAATTTCAGCGGCAAGTAAGGCTAAAATAAAGCCATCTTTATCGGTACACCAAGTGCTACCGTCTTTATTTAAAAATGCAGCGCCTGCACTTTCTTCACCACCAAATGCAATTGTGCTATTTGCCAAGCCGTCCACAAACCATTTAAAACCAACTGGCACTTCTAAACATTGACGATTATGAGACTGACAAATTCTGTCAATAATCGCACTTGATACTAATGTTTTACCAATGGCTAAATCTGCAGACCAACCTTGGCGATATGTCAGCAAATAATCAATTGCTACAGCTAAGTAATGATTAGGGTTCATTAATCCAAAACCAGGACACACGATTCCGTGACGGTCGTAATCTGGATCGTTACCCACACAAACATCATAACTTTCACTATGAGCTAACAAACCCGCCATCGCATAAGGGGATGAACAATCCATGCGGATTTTGCCATCTTTATCCAATGTCATGAAACCAAATGACGGATCAACTTTTTCATTAACTAAGGTAATATTTAAACCATGTTGCTTAGCAATATGTTCCCAGTAATAAATACCTGAACCACCTAATGGGTCAACACCAATACGTATTTTAGCTTTAGCAATGGCTTCTAAATCAATCACACTAGATAACGCATTGACGTAAGGCGCGATGAAATCAACCTCATCAATCCAACCTGAATCGAGTGCAACGCCATAATTAACTTTCTGCACACCAGATAGCTGTTTAGCTAAATATTGATTCGCCTTTGCTTCAATTTGTTTGGTGATGTCAGCTTCCGCTGGACCGCCATGGGGAGGATTGTATTTAATACCGCCATCTTGTGGCGGATTATGTGAAGGGGTAATAATTAACCCATCAGTTAATTCCCCACCATTTGCATTAGCTGCAATAATGGCTTGAGATACAACGGGTGTAGGGGTGAATCCATCGTCTTTTTGAACTTTCACAGCGACTTGATTAGCTGTCAATACTTCAAGTACTGACAAATAAGCTGCGTAAGACAATGCATGAGTATCAAAACCAACAACCATAGGCCCTTTTATGCCAGCTTGTTGACGGTAATCAACTACGGCTTGAGTGATTGCCCAAATGTGGTTTTGGTTAAAACTCGACTTTAACGCACTGCCGCGATGTCCAGATGTACCGAAAGTGACTTTCTGTTGCACATCTTCAACGTTGGGGGTGATACGATAATAATAACTCATCAATTTGGGTAAATTGATCAAATCCGTTTGTAACGCCACCTTTCCTGCTCTATTGTGAATCGCCACCCATGTTCTCCCTATTTAGATTTTAAATTCTTTCTGAAATCGATTGTGCCAGTTCTTCATTACAACCTAATTGCAATAACACTTCTGATAAAATAGTGCGCTTTTTAGCGGTGTTATTATTGGTTGTCACCCAGTAACCGCTCTCGCCAATTTCTTTTGGATTAGCTGATTGGCTTGCTGATAATAACTCAGCCTTAGAACGGGCAAAATAAAGACGCCCGCGTCCTTGGATTTTTAAGATTTGTTCAAATGTCTTAGGTGTTAATGCAGACAATGATTCCAACAAGAACATAAATCGCCCTACTGCACCTTTTTGTTGAGCAAGCATATGTTCATGCACAACATCTTTAAAATCGACATCAACATGTTCACTAGTGTCTATGAGATTTTCAGCTTCAGCAACTGGAACTTTTTCTTCTTTAACTTGAACGTTAGCAACTTGATTGTTTGTAACCGGCTTTATTTCAATGGCGTCATTGGTAGATTCTAAACTAGGGTGACTAATAGCAAGAGGCTCTGCAGGTTCTGATGTTTCAACAGAAAGGTCTAACAATCGGCGTAATATATCTGATGCGCTTTCACCGATACGTTCCGTTTTGCTTGCAATATAACGATAGAGTTCTTCGTCTATCTCAATATATTTCATATTAGTCTGCTTCCTTTGGTCTTAAAAAACGAATGCCGCCTAATGCTGTTAATCTTTTTTGTGCACTTCTTTTAACAAGATGCTGAATAATGGCGGCTAAAGGATCGATTTTGATCGATCAAATTAATAATTACAGTCTACCCATCTGTCGCTGTAGGTTAAAGAGCTAAAGTCACTAAATCGTTCATAATTAGTCAATTTCATTAAATCAATTTGCTGGTGGATTGTTTAATGAACATTTGTTTCAAGAAAAAATCACATCAAGTGTTGAAATTTAAGTTAATTTACAGGCAAAATCACCGCCTAAATGATCGTGACAACGGATAAATACTCAATGCATTTTGTTTCATCAGGCGAAGGCCAAGCAGTAATTTTAATTCATGGCTTATTTGGTAATTCAGACAATCTCAAAAACCTAGCCAGTGCATTAGAACAAAACTACCAAGTCATTCGTGTTGATTTGCCCAATCATGGCAATAGTAAGCATTGGCATTCTATGGATTATCCAAGCCTAGCTCAGGAATGTGTTGAGCTTTTACAGCAATTAAAATTATCTGAGGCGCATTTTGTCGGTCATTCCATGGGGGGTAAAGTGGCCATGGCGTTAGCTTTATTGCACCCTGAAATGGTCACGAGTTTGGTCGTTGCTGATATTGCCCCTGTCGCATACAGCCCACGCCATCAAAAAGTATTTGCCGGATTAACAAGTTTACCGTTAGCAAATGTTACTTCACGAAAATTTGCTTTAGATCACCTCACTCACGCAGACATTGAACTTGGTACGGCACAATTTTTACTTAAAAATTTACAGAAAACCGATAATGGTTTTGAATGGAAAATGAACTTAGAAGGTTTAATCGAAAATTACCCACATATTATTGGTTGGGACATGCCTGATGCTGTATATCCAAAACCATGTTTTTTCATTCGGGGTGGTGACTCTGAATATGTATTGGCGGAACATACAAGCGCCATTATGAAACAGTTTCCACAAGTAAGCGCAAAAACAATCAATGGCACAGGCCATTGGTTACATGCACAAAAACCTGAAATATTTAATCGTTTAGTGGTTGAATTTATTGATAAGCACCAAAGTTAACTAGCATAAGGCTCAGTTAGGTCGGCATCTGTGTAAATTTAAAAAAATGAACTCTGCAGATATAGCCCACGTATCATCATTGTGGTATATTCCCGCCCTCTTTTAGCCTTAAAGTAAAACTGAAGGTAAAAACATGTTGAATCAATACATGGATCAAATTGAGACTCTCGGTCTAAACTTGTTTTTTGCTTTAATTTTTTTCTTTATCGGCATGGCGATTCACGATGTACTCAAACAAGGTAAAGTGCCTAAGTTTGGTCGATATATCGTTTGGTTAGTATTATTCCTTGGCTGTGCCGGGTTTGTAGCAAAAGGTATTATTCAGATGACCTGGGAAGGCTCAGGCATCGGTTAAACAAAACGATGGCAAAAGAATCAACAGACAGAACAACGATTGACCTGTTTGCTTCTGAAAAACGTCGTGGACGTCCAAGAAGCAATCCCTTAAGTCGGGAACAACAGTTAAAAATCAATAAGCGTAATCAGATCCAACGGGATCGCGCTAATGGATTAAAGCGAATAGAGTTAAAGGTGTCACAAGTTTTGTATGACGCCTTGAACGAACAAGCATTGGCCAGTAACATCAGCCGTAGCCAGTTAATCGAATTAATCCTGCAACAACAAATCGACAACTGAACCATATTTTATAATTCGCAAAGCGAACTAGATATTTAAAGGATAGCAAATGGCAACTGTAGGTCTTTTTTTCGGTAGTGACACTGGTAATACCGAGGCTGTAGCCAAAATGATCCAGAAGAAACTGGGTAAGCAAATGGTTGATGTGAAAGACATCGCCAAGAGCACTAAAGAACAAATCGCTGAATTCGATTTAATTTTATTCGGTATTCCAACTTGGTATTACGGTGAAGCACAATGTGATTGGGATGACTTTTTCCCAGAACTCGAGCAAGTAGACTTTACTGACAAATTAGTCGCAATCTTCGGTTGTGGTGACCAAGAAGATTATGCTGAATACTTCCTTGATGCTATGGGCATGGTTGGTGACATCGTTTCTGCACGTGGTGGCATTATCATTGGTAACTGGCCAACTGAAGGTTATGATTTTGAAGCTTCTAAAGGCTTAGTCGATGATAAGCATTTTATTGGTTTAGGTATCGATGAAGATCGTCAACCTGAATTAACAGAAGAGCGTGTAGACGCTTGGGTTAAACAAATTTACGAAGAAATGTGCTTAGCAGAGTTAGAAGACTAACCACATATCTCATCAGTTATCGGATATCAGTTCGATAGCTTGAATAAAAAAAGCGGCATTAGCCGCTTTTTTTGAATCTAGTTTTTAAATTTAATTGTAGAAGCCGGTTATTTTAATTGCTTATTTAAGTTGCTTATTTAAGTTGCTTATTTAAGTTGCTTATTTAAGTTGCTTATTTAAGTCAATTTTTAAAGTCGATATTAGAATTAATTTTTACAATCCATAACACCTAATTGCTCGAAAGAGCCAATGGCAGCAAGTTTACAAACTACAACTTCAGTACAAAGGAAACGCTATATGACGAGCTTGAGTGATTCATTTACTCAAAACCAAGCAACACACTGGGATATCTTTTGTGCTGTGGTTGATAACTATGGTGATATTGGTGTTACTTGGCGTCTAGCAAAACAGTTAGCAGCTGAATATCAAATTGACATTAACTTGTGGGTCGATGACTTACAAAGCTTCTCACATATTTTACCAGAGCTAGATTGTAAACTCTCAAAGCAGCGTTTTTTTGGTGTGAATATATTACAATGGAACACACCTCTGGATATACCTTACACTCCTGGCTCACTACTAATAGAAGCTTTCGCCTGTGAATTGCCTTCATCAGTAATCAACATAATTGAATCACAACATAAAGCGCATCAGACAATTGAGCCAAATAGTAGTTTAGCAAATAATGTCAGTGAACCACCTGTATGGATAAACCTTGAATACCTTTCGGCTGAAGATTGGGTTGATGGATGCCATGGCCTGCCCTCAATGCAAGCAAGCGGCATTAAAAAATATTTCTACTTCCCAGGATTTAGTCATCACAGTGGTGGATTAATCTGTGAAGAAAATTTATTTAACCAACGTGATAGCTGGCAATCGGATGATAAAAATAAACTAGCCCTGTTTAAGCGGCTTGGTTTAACCGGTATTGATGTAAATGATTACGTTATTAGCGTTTTTAGTTATGAAACTGACGCGCTAACCGCTTTATGCCAGTATTGGATTAATGCAGCTCAGTCTGAAATTAACACCCAAAAGATACATGCCTTAATTCCCATGGGTAAGAGTCTGCATAGTATTATCAGTCTATTAGGTGTGTCGTTCGACACTATAAAAGCAACCCAGCGATTCTCTATGGGTAATTTAACCATACATATATTGCCCATGACAGATCAGACTGAGTTTGATCGTCTTTTATGGAGCTGCGATTTTAATATCGTTCGCGGTGAGGACTCATTTTTAAGGGCGCAATGGGCAGCAAAACCATTTATTTGGCACATATACCCACAAGAAGATGATTATCATCTAGTAAAATTACAGGCTTTTGTTAATATCTACAGCCTGAAACTTGAAAATGATATCGCAAATACTTGGTCTAAAACCAATTTTGCTTTTAATCAGCAAGATACCAATGTCGTTGAACATTGGCAGCAACTCATTTCAGCACAATTGCCACTGCAGCAGCATGCTAAAGATTGGCCGGTTGATGCTAAAAAGGATGCAGATCTCGCTTCACGACTGGTTGAATTTGTGAAAACCAGCTAAGATACTGCGCAATTAAAAATTAATACCTAAAAATAGGAATAAAGTAATGAAAACTGCTCATGAACTCCGTCCTGGTAACGTGATCATGTTAGATGGCAGCCCATGGGTTGTTCAGAAAACTGAAACAACTCGCTCTGGCCGTAACGCTGCAATCGTTAAAATGAAGCTTAAGCATGTTCTACAAGATTCAACCACTGAAACCACCTTCAAAGGTGATGACAAGATGGAAGATATCATCCTAGAACGTTTAGCATGTACTTATTCTTACTACGCTGATCCAATGTACGTATTCATGGATGCTGAGTACAATCAATATGATGTTGAAGCTGATAACTTAGGTGATGCAGCTGCTTATATCGTTGACGGTATGGAAGAAGAGTGTTCAGTAACTTTCTACGAAGGTAAAGCTATCTCTGTTGAGTTACCAGTTACAATCGTACGTGAAGTGACTTACACAGAACCAGCTGCTCGTGGTGATACTTCAGGTAAAGTAATGAAGCCTGCGACTATTACTGGTGGCGGTACTGTGACTGTTGCTGAATTCGTAAAGATTGGCGACATGATTGAAATTGATACTCGTACAAACGAATTCAAAAAGCGCGTTTAATCCACGCTTTTTAGATCAAGATTACGATATGTATAAAAAGCCAGCTCATGCTGGCTTTTTTTATTGTTTTTAATTGGTTAAAGCCAATTTGAGTTCATAAGAGACAATATCTATCCAACAGCCATTTCGAAGATTAATAAACTACCGAGTTGCGAATATACAGAATTAAACATCGCTGCAGGTATTAATAAAACATCACCACAGAATAAAACGCTAATTATTGCAAAAAACCTTATAAAAAAACCTTTAAACTAAAGGTTAAATTCGTTATTGTTCGCAGACTTAAGTCGTAATTAGTAATGTTGAGGCAAGTATGCGCCCTATAATCAAATCCAATAAACTCGATAGCGTATGCTATGACATCCGTGGCCCTGTACATAAAGAAGCTCGTCGTCTTGAAGATGAAGGACATCGAATCTTAAAGCTTAACATTGGTAACCCGGCCCCATTTGGATTTGAAGCCCCAGAAGAAATTGTTCGTGATGTTATTTTAAACTTACCCAGTGCTCAAGGTTACTGCGAATCAAAAGGGTTATTCTCAGCTCGTAAGGCCATTGTGCAACATTATCAAGCTCAAGGTATACACGGTATCGACATTGAAGATGTGTATATCGGCAATGGTGCATCAGAACTTATCTGCATGGCATTACAGGGCTTGCTGAATACTGACGATGAAGTACTTATTCCTTCGCCTGATTATCCATTATGGACAGCGGCTGCAAACCTAGCAGGTGGTAAAGCGGTTCATTATCGCTGTGACGAAGAGTCAGATTGGTTCCCAGACTTAGAAGACATCAAAAGTAAAATCACCTCCCGTACACGCGGTATTGTGATCATTAATCCCAATAACCCCACTGGTGCGGTATACAGTAAAGAGTTGTTATTAGATGTGATCGAACTTTGTCGCCAACATGACATTATTTTATTTGCCGATGAAATTTACGACAAAATTTTATACGATGACGCAGTACACACCCATGCGGCGTCGCTTTCAGACGATATTTTAACGGTTACTTTTAACGGCCTTTCAAAAGCATATCGCGCCGCAGGTTTCCGAGTTGGCTGGATGGTACTAAGCGGAAATTTAAAGTCTGCAGCTAATTACATTGAAGGATTAGATATGTTGGCCTCAATGCGTTTATGCTCTAATGTGCCCAATCAACATGCCATTCAAACTGCATTAGGCGGTTATCAGAGTATTAATGAGTTAATACTGCCAAATGGGCGCTTAACAGCACAACGAGATGTATGTTTTGATGCGCTTAATAGTATTCCTGGAGTCAGTGTTAAAAAACCCAAAGGCGCCTTGTACGCATTCCCTAAGTTAGACATGAAAAAATTTAACTTGCGCGATGATGAACGATTAGTGCTCGACCTATTGAAATCACAAAAGATTTTATTAGTACAAGGAACGGCTTTTAACTGGCCAGAACCAGATCATGTTCGAGTGGTGTTCTTACCACATAAAGAAGACTTATCTAAGGCGCTCACCGACTTTGGGAACTTTTTAGAGGATTATTCCCAGTAAACCACAGATATTAAGTTGGTAGTACAACCCATTAAACCAAAAGCCACTCAGTTCTCTAAGTGGCTTTTTGTTGTCATATGCGCTTAATTTTATTCTTGAGGCGTTATAAACTGCAATCGTTAATCATTACAAAAGCGGACTAAATAGATAAAAGACTTGCTCTATAAAACGTTTATACATAGGACGTTGCTGCCACTCTTCATCGGTTAAAATATCTGAGTCATCCATATAGGCTTGTACAAGTTGCCCTAACCTTGCGGCGAATTTGACATCATCCACAGCTAAGGTTAATTCAAAGTTTAGCCATAAGCTGCGCATGTCCATATTCACAGTACCAATTAAGCAGTGTTCCTCATCTATCAGCACTGACTTGGTATGTAATAAACCACCATTAAATTGGTGAATCTTCACTCCAGCTGCTAATAACTCTGTAAAAAAGGAGCTGCTAGCCCATTTTACCATAGTAGAATCATTTTTACGTGGAATGATGATGTTAACATCCACTCCTCGTAATGAAGCTGTCACTAGCGCATCTAGCAATTGCTCGCTGGGAACAAAGTAAGGAGTCGTAATAATAATTTTATGTTCAGCTTGATACAGACTTTGCAATAATACTTGATGAATAACTTCTTCCGGCATACCAGGTCCTGACGGGATAGCCTGAACTAAAGAGGATGTATCAGTACAATGCGCCTCTGGCGGCATTTCCGGTAAAATTCGCTCATTAGTTTCAACTTCCCAGTCCCAAGCACTTACGGTATTCATTACCGGCACAACTGGGCCAGTAATTCTAACCATAATGTCAATCCACTCACCTACACCATCAGATTGTTTAAAGCATTTGGGATCAACTAAATTCATAGAGCCGGTATAACCAATCGTGTTATCTATAACCACTATTTTACGGTGCAAGCGTAAATCCATTCTTCTAAAAAACATTCTTAGTGGGCTAACTTTCAATGCGGCAACAACATTAATCCCAGCATTTCTCATTTTTGAAGGCCAAGATGATTTGAAAAACAAACGACTACCCGCTGCATCTAGTAGTAGCTTAACTGAAACACCTCTGTTTGATGCATTGATGAGTGCTATAGCGACTTCATCAGCTAGTCCTCCTGGGTGCCAAATATAAAACTCCATATCGATGAGCGATTCGGCATGATTAATATCACTAATAATCGAGTTCAGTATTTGCTCAGGTGTTTTTTGCAGCACTAATTCGTTTGCTGTTAACGAAGGAATATTTAATTGCACATCACATAATTTACTTATCGAACTAGCATAATCACTTTGACGCTCAGGTTGATGTGCGTTGTGCTGATATAAAGCTGAAAACCAATCAGCATAAGGTTTATACATGGCTTTAGAGCGGCTAGAACGCGCTTTACCAAGGTGTAATTCACCAAATAATAAGTAAGCAATAACCCCCACAAAAGGCAGGAAATAAATAATCAATAACCACGAAAAAGAAACCCCAACACTTCTGCGTTTAATCACAATGCGCGTTGCAACGCCGCCCAGAATTAACCAATAAAGGAAAACACCAAGCACGGCAATTATTTGGGTTATTTGATCCATAGGTATTTGATTCGCCCTAAGCTTTATAGTGAATTTGTTATAAAATAATAGTAAAGTTTGATTGTACTGAATATTCGATCAAACGTCATAAATAGCGTAGCTTTATAGGTGCTATCCTATTTAAAGTGCTAATAACCATCACAATAATAAGGTCTTTATTATTAAACGTGTCATATATCCTTTATTGTTCATCATCATAACCGGCACCTTGTTGTCTTATATGTATGTAATTTCGACGTTTAATGGTCAACCGGAGATAATGATGAGTGAACAGCCGCCTTTTTTTGTATCTCAGTGCTCTAGTCAGTCTTCGGAATCTGCCCCGATCGATAGACAAGGTAAACTAAACGTTGCTGTTTGGAATATTTATAAACAGCAAAAAATTGATTGGCAGCCTGTCCTAACAGAATTAACCCAACAAAATGACTTAGTATTACTTCAAGAAGCGAAGCTAAACAGTACCTTTGTTCAATATCTTGATGACCATCAGTTTCATGTATTGATGGCTAAAGGCTTCAAGTTAATGAATGTACCAATGGGGGTCATGAACCTATCGACACAACCGGCTAATGAAGCCTGCGCCTATCAAACAACCGAGCCACTCATTCGTTTTGCTAAATCAACCTTAGTCAGCCGTTACCCGCTCTCATCAGGTGAACAGCTATTAGTCATTAATTTACATGGTGTGAATTTTGATGTGCGATTAAGTAGTTTTGAAGCCCAGTTCAAACAAATTCTGCATAAGGTAACAATGCATCGAGGGCCGGTGATTTTAGCTGGGGATTTCAATACATGGCGTGAAGGTCGGATGAATATTGTCACACAGTTAGCACAAGGTTTACGACTAGAAGAAGCCCATTACAAAGTCGATTTTAGAAAACGCGTATTCGGGCTACCTTTAGATCACCTATATTATCGTGGTTTGCATTTAACGGGTGCTAATTCAGATAAAACCACAGCATCTGATCATAATCCGATACAAACTCAGTTCGAATTACGTTAAGTCTCTACTCGCAACTTAAAATACTTTAAAGCAAATCAGCCGCGATTCATCACAAGTAAAACGATAAAAATCCTGTTCACGGTCTTGCTTGCCAGCAAACACCATCATGGCTTTCTTATCTGTACCTTTCACTAACTCTCTTATTTGAGTTAGCCTTTGTGTAAAATTATTAAGGACTGTTTTACTCCATTCTGTAGTATTGATTTCGACAAAATAGGGGCGTAAATTCTTTTTCTTACCGTCACTTTCTTGCCACCAACCAGCTGACAGTTTCACAATAATCTGATCATCAATAATTTCTGGTTTCTCCCAGGACAAGCTACTAAAAAAGACCTTTTTCTCCGGTTTCTCAGATTGAAAACGAAATTTTTGTTTACCTATCGGGTTTTGTATTTTTTGAAAAACCTGCTGATATTGATGACCACTAATCCCAACAAACGTTAGCTCACGATCGCGATCGAAGGGAAAATTAAAATATTGGTCCACTAAGGTTTGAAAAGAACTGGTCACATAGTTTTGCTTGCTGTTCCCTCGACTGGCATTATCAAATTGTTTTTTAATCACACCATGCTGTGCTTGTATATCACTAGCTGAACTTTTGTCCGTTTTTACTGATTTAGCAGCCGTTAAATTGAAACGATTGGGATAGGCTAATGGAAAGCCTTCATCAGTTGAAATCCTAGCGGTTTTAGCTTGTTCGCGTATTTTAGAGGTTGCTTTGGCATAACAACCAACAAGGTGTTCGCTGTTTTTTCCTGTTTTAAAGTAGGGTTTACGCAGATTAACTGCTTTTTTGTATGAACATGGTATTAAACTAACCCCGCACTCGTCACATACAAACTGATAAGATTTAACGTCGTCGATTAAATACAAATCTTCATTTGTGACAGTCTTTTGTAATTCAACACAACGGGCATCATCCATCTTAGTACTCTATATTTATTCCAATAACTAAGAGTAAAGCTATGCAGATATGAGATCAAATTATAGTGTTAATTTATTGAATAAAAACAAATTGATTATCTGGCAGTTCGACAGCAACTACAGTAATGTTATAACTATATGAGGATTACCATCTTCCGTATTCAGCGAGTCACACTCTCTAGGGGACGCATATGAAATCAAGTACTTTTATGGCATGGATCACCCGTATGCCTTTACTCGAACGCTGGGCTTTAATGCACTGCTTCCAAAAAGAAAACGTGTCAGAGCATTGCCATCAAGTCGCAGTCATCGCACATTTATTGGTTGTCATCAAAAACAAACGGTTTAATGGTAATTTGAACCCGGAAACAGCCGCCACTATTGCCCTTTATCATGAAGTCTCAGAAACCAAGCTCCAAGATATCAATTCAAATACCAAGTATCACAGCCCTGAATTTACTAAAGCCTTTAAAAAGTTAGAAGATTTAGCAGAGAAAGAATGTTTAGCCTCGCTGCCTGAAGATTTAAGAGAAGAGATGGAACCTTTACTGGTCCAGTCTGAAGTTGATCCTGAATACAAAGCCATCGTAAAAGCAGCAGATATATTGCAGGCATACGTTAAAACCATGAATGAGCTTAGGTTTAACAATGACGAATTTCATCATGTCAAAGACAACTTAGATAAAAAACTTAACGAAATACAGCAGCAGCTACCCGAAGTAAAATGCTTTATCGATATCTTTTTAGACAGTTGCACATCAACCTTAGATAAACTAACTGAAAATGATCCACATATTTAAAACCTTGTTACTTTAGCGATAACCCTTCTAACGTAATGAGCTGATGTATTAATTCACTTGATAACAGGAATGACAATGCCAGATACGATTTCATATAAACAACCTGATACCAATGAACCCCATAATCCTTGGCATGATAGACGCTTGGGTGAAGATAAGTTAAGACGCAACGATCATCGCAGCCCTTTTCAACGTGACCGAGCACGAATTTTACATTCAGCTGCATTTAGAAGATTACAAGCAAAAACCCAAGTTCACGGCATCGGCATGAACGACTTTTTCCGAACAAGATTGACTCATTCACTTGAAGTATCGCAAATAGGAACAGGGATCGCTGCGCAACTAAAACGAAAACACCCCCATGTTAACGATTTACTCGATTCAATGAGTTTGATTGAATCCTTGTGTTTAGCCCATGATATTGGCCACCCACCTTTTGGCCACGGTGGAGAAGTCGCGCTCAACTACATGATGCGAAACCATGGAGGCTTTGAAGGAAACGGGCAAACCTTTCGTATCTTGGCAAGGCTTGAGCCCTACACCCAATATTGGGGAATGAACCTATCAAGACGTACGCTGTTAGGGATCCTTAAATACCCTGCTCTATACAGTCAATTACATATAGATCTAGGTACTGAAGAAATTAAAAGCCATCGTCAGCTTAAACCGTCACAATGGCCACCGGTTAAAAGTTTATTCGATGATGATAAAGACATTTATGATTGGGTGTTGGCAGGTTTATCTGTTAAAGACAGAAACCGTTTTGTGAGTTCAAAACCCAGTAAAACCGACACTTACCCGCATAATAGAACTCAATATAAATCATTTGATTGTTCCATCATGGAATTAGCTGATGATATCGCTTACGCAGTACACGATCTAGAAGACGCTATCGTCATGGGAATTGTCTCCCCTGCGCAGTGGCAACAAGACGTCGCAAGTCACTTATCTCAAAGTGAAGACGAATGGCTTAGCAACGAATTTAAAACGATAGCAGACAAGCTATTTTCACCGCATCATCACTTAAGAAAAGATGCCATTGGCACGTTAGTGAATGGTTTTGTAACTGATATCATTGTTGTCGAAGATACTCAATTTGAAGAACCTTTATTGAGATACAATGCCAAACTTCAGCCAGCATTCGCAGATGCGTTAAATACATTAAAACAGTTCGTGTTTAAGTATGTTATCCGTAAACCAGAAATACAAATGCTAGAGTACAAAGGCCAACAAATTGTCATGGAGCTGTTTGAAGCATTTGAATCAGATCCTTTAAGGTTATTGCCACTTAATACCCAGGAGCGTTGGCAACATGCTAAAGATAATAATTTAAATGAAATGCGCGTTATCGCTGATTATATATCCGGTATGACCGATGAATTTGCTGGACGATTACATCAACAACTTTTCGGTCCTAAATCAGCAGGAATTTTTGAAATTAGCCTAGAACGTTGATATTTTTTGAATACACAACTAAACAGCAAAGATATCAAAACTCATTTCACTTTTATGATTAGCCTATTCAACCAAGTTAGAAGTTGAATGGGCAGATCAGACTCTATGCGTGCACACTATCTCTTTCGCACTATTTCTTTCACACTACCTTTTGCACACTTCCTCCGGCTCAATATCTTCTACTCACTATGCCAATTTTTCATTCTTAATGTTTGAGCCTTATTTATAAAGATACTTATACAGATACTTATACTTATACTTTTACTGAAGCTTAAACAAGCAATTTGGCCAATGCTAATAGCTCTTATCTAATAACCCTTATCTAATAACCCTTATCTAACAGCCCTTATCTAATAGCCTTCAAGTAGACTTCAACTTTCAGTTGATTTGACTGTCATTAATCTTTAAACAACAACGTTTAGGTTTACTATGTGATCTAGCCTTTATTTACAAACCAAACAACGTAATAAAATTACCAATAAGCATCATTTTGTGGGTTTGATCACGATAACTACGCCCCTAAAGAGGTAATTTTATAACGAGGATTAAGAATTCTTAACTATAAACAAAATGATTTAAAGATATTTGAGAGTCGTTACCTAAAACTGTTTAGTTAACTATTTTTAAAGGAAGTGATTATGACTGTCACCAACACTGAGCAACTTAACCAGTTAGTGGACCGCGTATCAAAAGCGCAAAAAGAGTTTGCTAATTTCAGCCAAGAACAGGTTGATAAAATCTTTAGAGCTGCCGCCCTCGCTGCAACTGATGCCCGTATTTCATTAGCCAAAATGGCAGCCAATGAAACCAATATGGGTTTGTTAGAAGACAAAGTAATTAAAAACCACTTTGCATCAGAGTATATTTATAACAAATATAAAGATGATAAAACCTGTGGCATCATTGCTGAAGATGTGACGTTCGGCACCATTACAATTGCCGAGCCTGTAGGCATTATTTGCGGCATCGTACCAACTACCAACCCAACATCTACTGCAATCTTTAAAGCATTAATCAGCCTTAAAACACGTAACGGGATCATCTTCTCACCTCACCCTCGTGCAAAAGAGTCGACGACTACTGCAGCAAGAATCGTGCTTGAAGCTGCTATTGAAGCAGGTGCACCCAAAGATATTATCGGTTGGATTGATGAACCATCAGTGGCTTTATCAAATCAATTAATGACCCACGAGCAAATCAATTTAATTCTCGCGACTGGCGGCCCTGGTATGGTGAAAGCGGCTTATTCATCAGGAAAACCAGCCATTGGAGTTGGCGCTGGTAATACCCCTATCGTTATTGATGAAACAGCCGATATTAAGCGCGCAGTTAGCTCAATTTTAATGTCTAAAACCTTTGATTACGGCGTGGTTTGTGCGTCAGAGCAAGCTGTTGTAGTCGTTGATAGTATTTATGAGCAAGTAAAAGAAAGATTCGCCAGCCACGGCGGTTATATCTTGTCCGTTGCCGAAACAAAAGCGATGCAAGATGTAATCCTGAAAAATGGTAATTTAAATGCAGATATTGTCGGTCAAAGTGCATCAACCATTGCAGATATGGCGGGCATAGATGTACCAAGCTGGACCAAAGTACTTATCGGTGAAGTGACTGACATTAGTGATGCCGAAGCTTTTGCCCATGAAAAACTATCGCCTCTTTTAGGTATGTATCGCGCAACTGACTTTAATGATGCAATGGATAAAGCTGAAGCTTTAGTCACCCTAGGTGGTATTGGCCACACATCAGGTTTGTATACAGACCAAGACGGTCAAACCGAGCGTGTTAAAGCCTTTGGCTTTAGAATGAAAACAGCCCGCATTTTAATTAACACACCCGCGTCGCAAGGGGGTATTGGTGATTTATATAACTTTAAGTTAGCACCATCACTGACCTTAGGTTGTGGCTCTTGGGGGGGTAATTCTATCTCTGAAAATGTCGGACCGAGCCATTTAATTAATAAGAAAACCGTCGCTAAAAGGGCTGAGAATATGTTGTGGCATAAACTTCCTTCATCTATTTATTTTCGTCGCGGCAGCTTACCTATTGCACTGGAAGAGTTGGAAACTAAAAAGCGCGCCTTAATCGTTACCGACAAGTTCCTATTTAATAATGGTTACTGTGATGAAACAATTAAAATACTTAAAGCACAGGGTTTAGAAACTGAAGTCTTTTACGAAGTCGAAGCAGATCCAACTTTAGCTATCGTCAAACAAGGCGCTAAAGTCGCACAAAGTTTTCAACCAGATGTGATCATTGCTTTGGGCGGTGGTTCGCCAATGGATGCTGCCAAAATCATTTGGGTGTTATATGAGCATCCAGATGTAGATTTTGCGGATTTAGCACTGCGCTTTATGGACATTCGTAAACGTATTTACAAATTCCCTAAGTTAGGTGTAAAAGCGCAAATGGTCGCGATACCAACTACGTCAGGAACAGGCTCTGAAGTAACTCCATTTGCGGTAGTCACAGATGAAGTTTCTGGTATGAAATACCCTATTGCCGATTATCAACTCACGCCTAACATTGCTATTGTCGATCCAAATTTAGTCATGGATATGCCAAAATCACTCACAGCATTTGGTGGTATCGATGCAGTGACACACGCACTTGAAGCTTATGTCAGTGTGATGGCTAATGAGTTTAGTGACGGGCAAGCTTTGCAGGCACTAGACTTACTGGTTGAATATTTACCAGCAGCATATGAACAAGGTGCAAATGCGCCAGTGGCACGTGAAAAAGTCCATAATGGCGCAACGATTGCCGGTATTGCATTTGCAAATGCATTCCTTGGAATTTGTCACTCTATGGCACATAAACTAGGGGCAGAATTCCACCTAGCCCATGGTTTAGCAAACGCATTATTGATCAGTAATGTTATTAGATTTAACGCCACAGATATGCCAACAAAACAAGCATCATTTAGCCAATACGATCGCCCTAAAGCACTTTGTCGTTATGCGACCATAGCTGAACATTTAAAAATTGAAGGCGTCGACACTGCTGATACTGACAGTGAAAAAGTTGAGTTATTAATTGCTAAAATTGATCAATTAAAGTCTGTAGTGGGCATTCCAGCCTCTATTCAAGAAGCAGGTGTAAATGAGGCTGATTTCTTAGCAAAATTAGATGAATTAGCAGAACATGCTTTTGATGACCAATGTACTGGTGCTAACCCACGTTACCCATTAATCAAAGAGCTAAAACAGATTTTACTCGATAGCTTTTACGGTACAGAGTATCAAGATAAACAGGCATAGTCATAGTCAAAGTACTCAGTCTGAATAGATTCTGTTTTACTATTCAGCTTTCAATAATGAAACGCTAATCAATTGATTGGCGTTTTTCATTTTTGACAGTTAATTTAATTAATCTAATCAATCACTGTTTATTGTTAATCCATTGCTGTTTTCTTGCCCTTCTGATTAACTAGTCAGCTAACACAACAATCATGTGGGTCTGAATGGAACGTCGTTTACTTCTAAAATCTGTATTAACTGGTAGCGCTATATTAACGGTTGCAGGCGCAACCACTTGGATTGCCATGGATACCGAAGAAGGTCCGTTAACTATTGAGTATACGTTGAAGCGCATTGCTGAAATGAAACAGAATTTACTGAATTTACAGACAAACGATTCAAGAATTTTAACGACTGGTAATTGGGAACTTAGCCAAATTTTAAATCATTGTGCTCAAAGTGTTGAATACTCTATCAGCGGATACCCAGAGCATAAATCTGAGTTATTCAAAAACACCCTCGGTAGCTTCGCGTTTTCAGCATTTGCTGCAAAAGGGAAAATGAGTCATAACCTGAGCGAAGCAATACCAGGCGCACCACTACTCACCCCAAAAGATATTGATGTGGCTTTAAATCGTCTGCAACTGTCATTAACTGACTTCCAGCAACACGCAGGTAAGCTGCAACCACACTTCGCTTATGGCGAATTAACGAAATCAGAATATGAATTAGCACATGTGATGCACTTTAATAACCATTTAAAAGAAATTATGGTGGTCTAATTTAAATACACCTAACTTAAATACACCTAACTGAGTCAGCGACTAATTAACTCATTAAAACTGACTTAATGAAAAAAATAATAAATGAATTAAGTGCATTCATTTACCGCGGTAGAAAATTTTAAGCTTCACAACTTTTAACAGCACTGGCAGATACTGCTCTTTGTTGGCACAGCCAAGCACCTGCGCGTTTAGGATCGTTTTTATCCCTATTACACCGCTTAACGCCATCATCTATAAAGCTTGGCGAACTCATGGTTTTAATAAACAGGTTAGACTGACCTTCAGCTTTACTTTTCAAATCCGCTAAAATTAACTTAGTTGAATTTCGTACCGCTTTATCACAATTTAATTGCGATAAACCTGCAGCGCTGCTGTGAGAACCACTGGTCTTCATATTATTAACGACGGCAACATCAATCTCTTCAACCTGTAAATTTTTAGGTTCATGCTGAGAGAAATGCACCACTCCAGCCTCATCAACCCATTTATAAATTTCTGCAGACACTGGGTAGGAGAGCACGATTAATAAGCTAGTGGATATGAGCGAAGGCTTAATATTTAATTTTATCATTTATAAATCGTATAATAATTATGAATAGGAACCATAACCTACTGAAAATAAGTTCAAAAATAAATAGCTCTTTAGGGTGTCAAATTCAATTTCAATTTCACGATAATTATGACCGTATAGGTAAAGGCATACATATCTTATTAACTATTATGAATAGCACTGATTAACTTATGTGGTTCATTTACACCAAGATAAATGGCATCAATACCGTTGACAGGATATGTGAGTAAAATACGGACATTAGGTACACCACTGAAATTGTAACGCTTAATATGTTCACTTCGAGCAATCACATCGTGATTGATATTAATTGAGGTGATGTTAGACAGACTAATCGTAAATTGGTTAAACACCCCATAACGCACATATAATGTTTGTTGGTCAATGCTGATAGGACGACGTGACATCGCGCGATACTCTGCAATGAAAAAAGCCAAACTAAAACAGGTTAAACCAGTAATGATGTTTGCAGCAAAAGGTGACCATATAAAATGAATCAGTAAATGCATTAAGGGGATTTCAAAAGCAATCATTAACATAAAACCAAGTGCGTTCGATTGATTAGCATCCTTAAGGTGATAATAAAAATGTTGCTCCCCTTTATAGCTACTTGGTTTAATAAAACGACTGCAAAAAACAAAACTCCATACTCGCGTTTCAAGCATTAACAAACTGGCTAATATGCCATTTCCTACGAGGTTTATAATTGAATTATCAATAGCTATATCAGGATCTTCACCGCTTTTTACAGCTTGCTTAATAGCAAGTATTACGCACAAAATAGCACTTAACTCTATGATAAAAAATCCCGTGATTAGTACATAGCGTAAATCGGTTAAGTGTTGCCATAAAACTTGATTTTCAACTGGAATAACATAACTACCGAGAGCGACAAACAGCGCAAAGTAACTTAATGACTTGAGCAAGGCTAACTTATTGGATTTTACACACATAAAACAAATTAATGGCATTGTCACCATCATATCAATCAGTAAAAGCCATTCACTTTTTACTCTGCCAAAATCGTTTAGCCACATATCATGGGTATAAAAATACCACCAAGCTATCGACATGCAAACGAAGCAAACAAAAGGAAGCTTTAGTATTAACTTGTGCTTTGTCATGGTGGATATATTCCTTTATAAACACATTATTTAGTATTGTTACCATTAGTCATTAATAGCTGAATTATTTACTCTCGCCTTAGATAAATAAAACAATCCGTGGCTTGTTTAACATCATCAACCAGATAATCTTTAGTATGTTTTTCAACAAGCTCAAAACCTTGCGCTTGGCATAATTTAATCACATCTTCAGATTGAAAATAGTGCATATGCACGCGGTCACCCACTGCTGATTCTTGGGTGACGGAATTCTGATAATCATCTTCCATAAAGCTAATAAACAATAAACTGTTGGCAGCTAATACATTAGCTAAATCAGTAATAAATTGTGTTAACTCGAGTTGGTCTAAATAAGGGATACAAAACGCACATATAGCAATATTAAATGTATCAGCTGAAGATTGAGGGCATAAATCATTCAAGTCACGCATATCTCTAACATGATAATGACATTGCGGATTGTTTTGCTTAGCAAGTTTAATCATCGATGGTGCAAGGTCAAAACCGGCAATATCAATATTAAGTTTTTCGTTATCTGTGGAGCGCCAGTTCAATAAGTATTGGCTAACATTACCAGGGCCGCAACCAACCTCTAGTATGGTTGTTCTATTCAATGTTTGTTCTTCAAAGATTAGTCCACATAACTTATCTAAACTGTCGCGATATAAACCACAGTCCATGTATTTATCTTGATATTTTTGGGCCATTTTATTAAAAGTTGAGACAGTCTCATTGACCTTATCCATATAATTATTCAGTCCATTTAGTCAGCTTACAGAAACAAAAATATTCAATTCACAGTGGGTAAAAGATTAACCAATATTACAATTTTAGGATATAAAAAAACCACCCTAAGGTGGTTTTTACAATCATTGCGTATCTAGAGCTAAACTAGTGCTAGTGCAATAATTAAAGTGCGCTAATCGCGTCTTTACATAACTGAGTAATACGTTCCCAGTCACCCTGCTCCATTGCATCAGTTGGCGCAATCCAGCTTCCACCAATACAATCAACGTTTGGCAGGGCCAAGTAATTTTTGTAACTCGATGGCGTAATACCACCCGTTGGACAAAAACGAATATTAGCTAAAGGCCCCGAGAAAGCTTTAAGCGCATTCACGCCGCCAGACGCTTCTGCAGGGAAGAATTTAAAGTGGGTATAACCCAGCTCCATTCCAACCATAACTTCAGAAATACTCGCAACACCAGGAATTAAAGGCACATTACCTTTTTTCGCAGCTTCAAGTAATCCTTTTGTAGCACCAGGGGTAATGATAAATTGTGATCCTGCATCAATGGCTTGCTGAAGATGAAGTTCATTTAAAATTGTACCTGCACCCACAATCGCTTCTGGTACTTCTTTAGCAATTAATTCAATTGCTTCTAAAGCACACTCTGTGCGTAAAGTAATCTCTAAAACACTTATGCCACCCGCAACCAATGCTTTCGCTAACGGTACAGCATGCTCAATTTTATTGATAACCATTACAGGAACAATCGGACTGCGTTTAAAAATATCTTGCGGCTGTATTGTCCAGTTATTCTCAAGCATTCGTTAATCTTCCTTAAAATTAGTAAATTTCGTCAATGGCACTGGTACTGCGAGCGCCTGTTTCAGGACTGCTTAAACTATTTCGAAGTGCACCAAATAGTTCGCGTCCCATGCCATAACTTGAATGATGTAAATCCACTTTACCGGCAACACGTGCAGCTAAGGTTGCTTCATCCACAAGTAAACTTAATTCGCCAGTTTCGGCATTAACACGGATTAAATCGCCATCTTCTACTTTGGCAATCATTCCACCATCTAACGCTTCTGGCGTTAAATGAATTGCAGCAGGTACTTTACCCGACGCACCAGACATACGTCCGTCGGTGACTAATGCAACTTTAAATCCTTTGTCTTGGAGCGTGCCAAGGTACGGCGTGAGTTTGTGTAATTCAGGCATACCATTAGCTTTAGGTCCTTGTCCTTTAACAACAACGACACAATCTCTGTCTAATTCACCCGCTTGGAAAATGGCATCAAGTTTGTTTTGATCGTCAATAACAACGGCAGGACCTTCAACAATACGGTTACCGTTAGGTACTGCAGAGACTTTAATCACTGCACGGCCTAAATTACCTTTAACCAATTTTAAACCACCATTATTTTGGAATGGTGTAGCAACATTGGTTAAAACTTCTTTGTCTAGACTTTCAACCGGTCCATCTACCCAGGTTAGCTTGCCATCAAGAATACGTGGTTCTTGAGTGTATTTACGTAGTCCGAAACCTGCGACGGTATTAACATCTTCGTGAATAAGGCCTGCATCCAGTAATTCTTTAACTAAAAATGCCATTCCGCCTGCAGCGTGGAAATGGTTAATATCTGCATGACCATTCGGATATACTTTCGCCATTAATGGCACACAATCAGATAAATCAGAAAAGTCATCCCAGTTAACAATGATGCCAGCTGCACGAGCGGCGGCAACAATATGCATTGTTAGGTTAGTTGACCCTCCTGTTGCAAGAATGCCGACAATACCGTTAACCACTGATTTCTCATTAACGACTTCGCCAATTGGTGTGTATTGGGTGCCCATTTCGGTTAAACGACACACTTGCTTGGCAGCCATAGCGGTTAATTCATCACGTAATGGATCGTCTGGATTCACAAAAGATGACCCAGGAAGCTGCAGCCCCATGATTTCAAGCATTAACTGGTTTGAGTTTGCAGTACCATAGAAAGTACATGTCCCCGCACTATGGTAAGAGCTTGATTCAGCTTCAAGCAATGCAGCGCGATCAACTTTACCTTGGGCAAATTGCTGACGTACTCGTGCTTTTTCTTTATTTGGAATACCCGACTTCATTGGCCCTGCTGGGACAAACATCATAGGCAAATGACCAAAGCTCAGTGCGCCAATCAATAAACCAGGTACGATTTTGTCACAAATACCCAGCAGTAATGCACCGTCGAACATATTGTGAGAAAGACCCACTGCAGTTGACATAGCAATGACTTCACGGCTAAGTAAGCTGAGTTCCATGCCAGGCTGACCTTGAGTCACACCATCACACATTGCAGGAACACCTGCTGCAACTTGTGCAACACTACCGACTTCTTGACACGCTTTCTTTAAAAAATCTGGATAAGTCTCATATGGTTGATGTGCAGAAAGCATGTCATTAAACGCAGTAACAATACCAATATTGGCTTTTGTTAATTGACGCAATGATTCTTTATCTGCAGGCTGACAAGCAGCAAAACCATGAGCTAAATTACCGCAGCTTAATGCACTGCGATGAACACCTTTGGCACTGGCATCATTTAATGCCGCTAAATATTTTTTACGAGAATCTTTGCTGCGTTCGATAATTCTATCGGTTACAGCTTGAACTACTGAGTGCATAATGGACTCCTTTAAGCGCTATAGAACACATCAACGGGCGTCTTGCGCTGCGCTAATACTGCTCTGATAGGCATTTCGTTCACATCGTCATTTTCTAACGCTTGGCGATATACGGATAATTTTGACTCACCTACAAGGTGAAGATAGATTTGACGGCTGTTTAAGATTGCACCTTTAGATAAAGTAATACGAGCATGTGGCGCTGTAGTTGGATTAACCGCTGCACACAAAGACTCGGTGGTAAATGCATTATCTAATTCAGCGCTGCACGGGAACCAAGAACAGGTGTGTCCATCTGTTCCCATACCTAAAACAACGACATCAAAAGGTTTAGGGAAATTAGCTAATGACTCAATGGTCATATCACAGCCTTTCTCTGGGCTATCAAACATGTTTTTTAAACCGCGAAATTTTGCATTTGCTGCACGATTTTGTAATAGATGTTCACGGACTAAACGCTCATTTGAGTCATTGGCTTCAGCATCAACCCAACGTTCGTCAGCCAATGTAATGTATACATCAGCCCAATCAATGGCTTTATTACTGAGTAATTTGAATAATTTCAACGGTGTTGAGCCACCAGAAACAACTAAGCTAGCTTTACCTCGGCTATCAACTGCGTCTTGTAATTGGCTAGCAATTTTATCAGCAAGCTTTGCTTCTAAATCGCTAGGTGTATCAAATGATTTAAATACAGATTCTTTTATCATCATCAATCCTTACTCGTCCCAAGAACGGCCGTCTTTAGTAATAAGAGCAACTGAAGCAACTGGGCCCCAAGTGCCTGCAGGGTAAGGCTTTGGCTTTTCGCCGCCGTTTTCCCAAGAATTCATGATGCCGTCAACCCAAGTCCATGCTTCTTCAACTTCATCACGACGAACGAATAAGGCTTGGTTACCAATCATGGCTTCTAATAACAAACGTTCATAAGCATCAGCAATGCGTTCGTTTTTGAAAGTATCGGTGAAACTTAAATCAAGCTTGGTAGTTTGAATGCGCTGTTTCTCTTCCAAACCAGGCACTTTATTCATCATTTGAATTTCAACGCCTTCATGAGGCTGTAGACGAATCGTTAATTTATTTGGCGGCAAATTACGCATGCTGTCGCGATACAAGTTCAACGGTGGATTTTTAAAGTAAACCACAATCTCAGAACTCTTAAATGGCATACGCTTACCACTACGTAAGTAGAAAGGTACGCCTGCCCAACGCCAGTTATCAATATCAACACGCAGTGCTACAAAAGTTTCAGTGCTTGATTTAACGTTTGCACCTTCTTCTTCAAGGTAACCAGGTACTGGGCTGCCTTTTAAGAAACCAGCGGTGTATTGACCGCGCACAGTATTCTCAAAAACGTTATATGGTGTGATTGGACGCAATGATTTAAGGACTTTTACCTTTTCATCACGAATGCTGTCAGCATCAAGATTAACTGGAGGATCCATTGCAACAAGGGTTAACACTTGTAATAAATGGTTTTGGATCATGTCACGCATTTGACCTGCAGTATCAAAATAACCCCAACGGCCTTCAATACCCACTTCTTCAGCGACAGTAATTTGTACATGATCAATGGTTCGGTTATCCCACTTCGATGCAAATAAAGAATTTGCAAAACGAAGTGCTATCAGATTTTGTACTGTTTCTTTACCTAAGTAATGGTCAATACGGTAAACCTGATTTTCATTGAAATACTCAGATACTTTATTATTGATAACTTTTGAAGACTCAAGACAAGTACCAATTGGCTTTTCAAGCACGATACGCGTATCAGAGTGAATAAGATTTTGTTCATTAAGACAACGACAGATATCGCCGAAGATAGAAGGAGGTGTTGCAAAATAACTTACCATGACACGCTTAGTAGGCTCTAATAAGTCATGGAATGCTTTATAGCCTTCAGCTTCTGTAAAGTTAGTGCCGATGTAATGGCAACGAGCAATAAATCTTTCTAGGGTTTCTTCACACAATTCGTCTTTAACAAATGTGTTTAACGCTTTATGTACTAAGGCGACAAACTCTTCATGAGTGAAGGCATCTTTAGCGACACCAATCACTTTCGTATCTTTATCTAGCAGGTTTGCTTTATCTAATTGATAAAGTGAAGGCAGTAATTTACGTCTCGCGAGATCGCCCTTCGTACCAAAAAGTACAAAATCGCAAGCCTTAGCCCCTGATGATGAGTTACTCATTGCTTTACATACTCCTTTATATTGTGTGCTCATTGGCTATTATTTTGTGCTGCCGATGATTTAAAACACACTTTTGTTGTAATATAACAACAGAATTAGATTTGTGCATCTATAATTTGAAAATATTCGTTTGTCTTGTATCTAGCCTTTTTAACATAAAACCTGATAGTATTTTGGTGATTAAATTACTCTACTATCTCTTTATAGTTACAGAATAACTCAGTAAACTGACTACATAACGTTTATAGAAGTACGAAAATTACTTCATTTACTATTAAAATGTAATTTATGATATAAAATTACATCATCCATTTTAGCGGACAATTGCTTATGAATACCCTTGAAAAGGTGCAAAAGAGCCTTACACAATTTAGTAAGTCAGAGCGTAAAGTGGCAGAAGTTATCTTATCTTCTCCACAAACAGCTATCCACTCTAGTATAGCTACGCTTGCGAAAATGGCTGACGTCAGTGAGCCAACGGTGAATCGCTTTTGTCGCCGTCTAGACACTAAAGGTTTTCCTGATTTTAAATTACATCTAGCGCAAAGTCTTGCTAACGGCACGCCTTATGTTAGCCGTCATGTCGAAGAAGATGATTCTCCAGAATCATATACAACAAAAATCTTCGAATCTTCAATGGCATCCCTTGATACAGCACGTCAAAGCCTAGATGTAGTAGCAGTTAATAAAGCTGTCGATATCCTAACTCAAGCTAAAACCATCTCGTTTTTCGGCCTAGGTGCTTCATCTTCTGTTGCTCACGATGCGCAAAATAAATTCTTCCGCTTTAATGTTCCAGTTATATGCTTTGATGATGTACTGATGCAACGAATGAGCTGCATTGGCTGTGATGAAGGTGATGTGGTCGTACTAATTTCACATACTGGACGTACCAAATCATTAATTGAAATAGCCCGTATTGCACGTGAGAACGGCGCTGCCGTGATTGGTATTACTGCACGTAATTCCCCTCTTTCACACGAATGTACTCTACCAGTGACGATGGAAGTGCCAGAAGATACAGATATGTATTTGCCTATGGCATCTCGTTTAGCACAGCTCGTCACAATTGATGTTCTGGCAACCGGGTTTACCCTTCGCAGAGGCCCACGTTTTCGAGATAATTTGAAGCGTGTTAAGGAAGTTTTAAAAGAATCACGAGTTAATAAAGATCTTACTATTTAAATATTTCCTTTAAATGACAAGACTGAAAAGCCGAACAGTATTAACTGTTCGGCCTTTTTTTTGTCTAAAGATCGATTATGTCACAAAAATAAAACACAAAAACCGTTCTTTTTGTTTGTAACTTTCCTACATAATGCCAAAATCTCTGTTAATATAGTTTCATTATATGTACCGAATTCTTTTTCTTTAAATTAACGGAGTATCTTATGTTCCGCAGAACTAAAATCGTTACTACACTTGGCCCTGCAACTGATCGTGATGACAATTTACGTAAAATCATCGCAGCAGGTGCGAATGTGGTGCGTCTTAACTTCTCACATGGTTCACCAGAAGATCATCTTAAACGTGCTACTGACGCTCGTAACATCGCTAAAGAGTTAGGCGTTCATGTCGCAGTATTAGGTGACTTACAAGGCCCTAAAATTCGTGTTTCTACTTTCAAAGATAACAAGAAAATTCAACTGAATTTAGGTGATATCTTTGTTTTAGATGCGGCATTAGGCAAAGGCGAAGGTGACGAAAAGCAAGTTGGTATTGATTACAAAGAGTTACCAAACGACGTTGTTATCGGTGACATCTTAATGCTTGATGATGGTCGTGTTCAACTTCGTGTTGATTCAGTAGACGGTCAAAAAGTTTTCACTACTGTTACTGTTGCTGGTCCTCTATCAAACAATAAAGGTATCAATAAGCAAGGTGGCGGTTTAACTGCACCAGCATTAACTGAAAAAGATAAAGCTGACATTTTAACAGCTGCTCAAATTCAAGTTGATTACCTTGCCGTTTCATTTCCACGTACAGGTGCAGATTTAGACTTAGCTCGTAAACTTGCTGAAGAAGCTGGTAGCTATGCATTAATCGTATCAAAAGTGGAACGTGCTGAAGCTGTTGGTACTGACGAAGCAATGGACGATGTTATTAAAGCATCTGATGCTGTAATGGTTGCTCGTGGTGACTTAGGTGTTGAAATTGGCGATGCTGCATTAGTGGCTGTTCAAAAGAAACTCATTAAGCGCTCACGTCAACTTAATAAAGTTGTTATTACAGCGACCCAAATGATGGAATCAATGATTTCTAGTCCTATGCCAACACGTGCAGAAGTGATGGATGTAGCTAACGCTGTATTAGATGGCACAGATGCGGTAATGCTTTCAGCTGAAACAGCTGCCGGTGACTTCCCAGAAGAAACTGTGTTAGCAATGAGCAACGTTTGTAAAGGTGCAGAACAACATCCTTCAGTGATGTCTTCTAAACATAGATTGGATCAAAAGTTCAATTCTATTGAAGAAACTATCGCTCTTTCTACTATGTATGCAGCTAACCACCTTGAAGGTGTTAAAGCGATTATCAGTTTGACTGAATCTGGTGAGACAACTAAATTAATGTCTCGTATCAGTTCATCATTACCTATTTTTGCGCTGTCACGTCATCAAAAGACGTTAGCAAAGCTTGCATTGTTCCGTGGTGTGATGCCGGTTCAGTTTGACTCTACAGCAGTCGCAGCAGATGCATTAGCTTCTGAAGCACTAAAAGCTGTCGCTAAAGCTGGTTACCTTAAATCAGGTGACATGGTCTTAATGACTAAAGGTGATGCGATGGAAACAGTTGGCGGCACAAACACTTGTAAAGTGTTAGTCGTAGCTTAGTTGATTTTGTAACTACATTTACATCAAGCTCAATGGTAATTAACTCGCTATTTAGCTTCATAAAAAAACCACCTCAATGAGGTGGTTTTTTATTACGTGTGTTTTAATCTTTCAAATAACATTAATTATAGTGATTCAAAATCATTCACATTAATCGCAGCTAAACGTTTTATATCAGCATCAACCAATTGGTCGTACTCTTGCTGATCAATAACATTGTTTTCTAATGCTTCACTGAAACTAGCTAGAGCAGGTAGTTTTGGCGTGAGTTCACCTGCCTTCTGTGCTTTTCTCAAGCGAGCATATAAATGCTTACACTCAATCTTTGCAAGAAAAGCTTGTTCAACTTCAGCAATACCACTCTTATCCCCTTCAAAATCAGCACATAAGAAAGTAATACGATCCCTTGCTGGTGATGGTTGTAAGAAGTTGTCTGCTAATGTCGTCGCTTGTTTATCTGATGGCGCATTAAAATGATTGCCTAATGGGAATATAATCACTTTCAATAATATGCCAACAAGCTTACTTGGGAAGTTACGTGTTGCTTCATGAAGCGCTTTAGCCGCAAGATGTAAACGTTCTGTCATTACATAATGCACAATCGGCAAATCGTCTTGTTGACGGCCGTTGTCTTCAAATTGCTTTAAAGTGGCAGATGCTAAATAAAGTTGGCTAAGTACATCACCCATACGCGCAGAAATCATTTCTTTACGCTTTAAGTCACCGCCCATTATTAGCATAGACAAATCCGTCATGATGGCTAAACCCGATGATAATCGGCTCATGTCTTTGTAATACTGCTGCGTGGTACCACTCACTGGCGATGAATTAGTTTTACTGGCTGTTAATGCGTTAAAGAACGCCATAGCACCATTACGCGCTGCGTAGCCCATATGACCCATCAACAAAGCATCAAAACGGTTAATAGCTGCTTTTTGATCTTCCATCGCTGCCGTTTCCATTTCAGCAAGGACATAAGGATGACAACGTGTTGCACCTTGACCAAAAATCATCAGAGAACGAGTGAGGATGTTTGCGCCTTCAACCGTTATCGAAATTGGGCTAGACATGTATGCATGACCTAAGTAATTTTTAGCGCCAAGCTGAATACCCTTACCTGATTGAATATCCATTGCATCTTCAACCACATCTCGACCCAGTTCAGTCATATGGTATTTTGCAATAGCCGTTACTACTGACGGTTTAACCTTAAGGTCAATACCTGTTGTCGTTAAACAACGCGCGGCTTCAAGTTGATAAGTATTAGCAATGATACGGGCTAAAGCTTCTTGTACGCCTTCAAACTTACCAATTGGCATGCCAAATTGTTGTCTCACATAACTGTAAGCAGTTGTTGTTTTGGTCGCCATTTGCGCTGATGCAGTGGCAAGTGCAGGTAGAGAAATACCGCGACCAGCTGATAAACACTCAACCAACATTCTCCAGCCTTTACCGGCAAATTGAGGGCCACCAATAATCCAATCAAGGGGGATAAATACATCCTTACCTGTGGTGGTGCCATTCATAAATGCCATCATGAGTGGGTTATGGCGTCGGCCAATTTCAACCCCTTCATGATCGGTAGGAATTAACGCACAAGTAATACCAATGTTTTGTTCATCACCTAATAAACCTTCAGGATCGCGCATTTGAAACGCTAATCCGAGTACGGTCGCAACAGGTGCTAAAGTGATATAGCGTTTATCCCAAGTTAAACTTAAACCTAGGGTATCTTCACCATTAAACTCACGACGACAAACGATACCAACATCTGGAATAGCACCAGCATCTGAACCTGCTTCAGGGCCAGTTAACGCAAAACACGGTAATTCTTCACCAACCGCTAATGCTGGTAACCAACGCTCTTTTTGCTCTTGAGTACCATAGTGAGTCAATAATTCACCAGGACCCAGTGAATTAGGTACCATAACTGTCACAGCAGCACTGATACTTCTGGTAGCAATTTTACTTACAATAGTTGAATTCGCATAAGCAGAGAACTCACGACCACCAAACTTTTTAGGGATAATTAAAGCGAAAAAACCTTCTTTTTTAAAGTAATCCCATAATTCAGGAGGTAGATCTTTACGATTATGAACAATGTCATAATCGTCAATCATTGTGAGTGCTGTCATCACTTGATTGTTAATAAAGTCTTGTTCTTCAGCAGAGAGTGTTGGTTTGCCGTAGTTATGTAACGTATTCCAGTTAGGGTTACCACGGAATAACTCACCTTCCCACCATACATCGCCAGCTTCCATAGCTTCTTTTTCAGTACTTGAGAGCGGTGGTAACACTTTTTTGAAAAAACTAAAAACAGGACGAGTAATAAAACGCATCCTTAAATTTCGGACACCAAATAGCACAATCAGTGCTATTAAAACTAGTATGAGGACAGTCATGTTAATCCCTTATTCCTTTGCTAAAATGGGTACTGAAACGCCAGCTGCCATATATGGTATGACTTTACGTATAATTGCTTCGGTATCGTTATGTTCACCATAATCTGCTGCAGCAATTTCATTTAATGCATCTGCAGAAGCCATAGTGAAAACAATTGTGCCTAAGGTAAAGTGTAGACGCCAAAACATTTCTGCAGGCGGAATATGCGGCGCACTTGCTGAAACCGCTTTTACGAACGCTTCTAAATATTGTCCATAATGCGTTGTGATAAACCAACGCAAATGACCTTGACTCTCAATATAACCACGACCTAACAACTGTAGAAAAATCGTTGTTCCACCATGACGTACCTGATTGAGTTCCAGCAAGGGCTTAATTAGCGATGAAAATATTTCATTCAAATTAGCAAGCTCTGGATTTTTAAATAACCTTTGTATTTCAGCTGCTGCACTAGGCATAAACACATCTAAGTAGCGTGCTAACACCGCTCGAATGAGTTCTTTCTTTGAACCAAAATGATAGTTAACGGATGCCAAATTGACTTCAGCTTTACTGGTAATTAACCTTAACGATGTTTCTGAAAAGCCTCTTTCGGCAAATAATTTTTCAGCGGCATCAAGAATTCTTGTTTTTGTATCTGTTCTGCTTGCCATTCCATGACCCATTTCAATTAAAACACTCGTTTAAATTAAACATTGAGCGCACACTTGTCAATCTAATTTACTGTTAACAGACTAAGTTAATAGCAGGTTTATAGGCATCACAGCGGGTTCTGTTAACTTATATGCAATATAAGCCTTATTTATGTAAACTAACGCCGACAATAAAAATAAGGAAAACGATAAGATGAAACACCCTTTTAAACAGCCGTCCAAAATTGCATTGGTTATTTCAATTGCATTAGGGCTTACTGCCTGCCAACAAGCAGAAGAAGAAATCATCACTTCAACAGCGGAAGTTCAAAATACTGTTATTAAAGCAACATCAACAATTGATAGTGAATCAGCAATTAAGTTTATTAATCAAGCAGAAGCTGAGTTGGCTCAACTGTCTATAGAAGGCGCTCGTACTGAATGGGTATATAGTAACTTTATTACTGAAGATACAGCCGCACTCTCAGCTGCTATTGGTGAGAAAATGACTTCTCGCTCAGTTAGCTTTGCTACCGAAGCCGCCAAATATGCCAATGTAGAACTCGATTCTGTCAATGCCCGTAAGTTACATATTCTACGCAGTAGCCTTGTTTTGCCCGCACCTCTCGATCCAGTAAAGAATGCAGAACTTGCACAAATCAGTTCAGAATTAAACGGCTTATATGGCAAAGGGAAATACTGTTTTGATGATGGACGTTGTCTCACGCAGCCTGAACTTTCAGCGTTAATGGCAGAGTCTCAAGATCCCGCTGTATTATTAGAGGCTTGGCAAGGTTGGCGTGAAATAGCTAAGCCGATGCGCCCTTTGTTTGAACGAGAAGTTGAACTTGCTAATGAAGGCGCTAGAGACTTAGGTTTTGCTGATCTATCTGAATTATGGCGTAGTCAATATGATATGAAACCAGACGACTTTTCTGCAGAACTCGATAGATTATGGGGTGACATTAAGCCTTTATATGATTCTCTACATTGTTACGTACGTGGCGAGTTAAACGAGCAATATGGTGATGACATAGCACCTAAGCAAGGTCCAATTCCTGCTCATCTATTGGGTAACATGTGGGCACAGCAATGGGGAACCATATACAATTCAGTGGCACCTGAAGATGCTGATCCAGGTTATGATGTAACAGCCCTACTTGCTGCAAATAATTATGACGAAATTAAAATGGTTGAACAAGCTGAAGGCTTTTTCTCATCCCTTGGTTTCGATGAATTACCAGATACTTTTTGGACACGTTCCCTTTTTGTTCAACCCAAAGATCGTGATGTCGTTTGTCATGCATCTGCTTGGGATTTAGACAACGAAGATGATATTCGTATTAAGATGTGTATTCAAAAAACTGCTGAAGACTTTACTGTTATTCATCATGAGCTTGGCCACAATTATTATCAACGAGCCTATAAAAACCAGCCTCATTTATTTAAAGGCTCTGCCAATGATGGTTTCCATGAAGCTATTGGCGATACCATCGCATTATCAATCACCCCAAGCTACTTAAAACAAATAGGTTTACTTGACGAGGTACCTGATGCTTCTAAAGACATAGGTCTATTATTAAAACAAGCACTCGATAAAATTGCTTTTATGCCATTTGGCTTAATGATTGATCAGTGGCGCTGGAAAGTCTTCAATGGCGAAATAACACCTGAACAATACAACCAAGCTTGGTGGGATTTACGTGAAAAATATCAAGGTGTGGCTGCACCGATAGCACGTACAGAAGCCGATTTCGATCCCGGTGCTAAATACCACGTACCGGGTAACGTGCCTTATACACGCTATTTCTTAGCTCATGTACTTCAATTCCAATTTCACAAATCGTTATGTGACATTGCTGGTAATGAAGGCCCTGTCCACCGATGCAGTATTTACGGCAACAAAGAAGCTGGCGATAAGTTAAATCAAATGCTAGAAGCTGGACTCAGTCAGCCTTGGCCTGAAGCACTGAATATTGTTACTGGTACTAAGTCAATGGATGCTAAAGCGGTATTGGATTATTTTGCGCCATTGCAGGTTTGGCTTGATGAGCAGAATAAAACCGAAAATCGTCAATGCGGTTGGTAATCGAGTCAATATAGATACACCTATTGGTTTTGGTAAATAATCAAAACATTAAAGAGCACCTAATTAAGGTGCTCTTTTTGTAGCTACAGTAATATTTAGCCTTAAATCAATTCTAGGCACATTAACCTGATGACTGCTAATGTCAGTCTTTGCATATCCTAATCAATTAATATAAATCGAATACAAATACCAACAACATAACCTTTTGCTTCTTCAATCACACAAAATCTCATTTATCCCTTTACTGAACACAACGCCACAATTTAACCAGATCAAAACAAATGAGAAACAGGTGAGCAACCAAAACCTACACACCTTTTAACGACATTAATATGACACCTGTTGTTATTTTGACTTATACGATCTAGATCACATAAATAGCCGTTTATGAGACAAGTCTTTGTGGTAATTTACGTTCGAACACAAAGTGAATGGAGTTACTTGTGCAGCGAATGCGTAGGTGATCCTATTACATCAACAATCCACATTCGGATTTCTGTTGATTTCAATACAGTTAAACACCCGCCTTCGTTTAAAAATATAATTAATCATTCAGTTATTAATTAGCCCTTCTTCATTCTAAGTATTGTTTTCTTGAATTATTCAGGAGCAAGGAGTTTTGTGTGAAAAAAAGTAACTATGTAAAACTAAGAAATGGTCGAGCTAAACGGATCCGTAAAGGTTCGACATTAAATTATGCTAACCACAAAACTAGCATTCACTTTCTCTTCATCACTATGGCAGTGTTGTATTTCGTCATGTAAGTGCAAAGCCGGTTCAATGATGCCTTTTGTGAATAATTCAGCAACAACAAACAACATGTAAGCTACTGTTAATTAACTTATTAGTTTCGACTTTAAACATTTTATAACCATCAGCTTTGCTTTATACAATATCTTTTATGAAATGTCTCACTAGTTCACATTTATGGATAAAACATAGTTATTTTTTTAGATGAAAATGACAAAGTTATTAATGGAATCAATTTCAAAAGCACTCAAACCTCAGTACTACTAATTAATATTTGAATGTGAGTGATTGTTAATTAATGACTGTTATTAGTGATTGTTAATAGTGATTGTCACCAATGGTTGTTGATTACAACTGTTTGCTTAAAAGATTTAATCATTAGCTTTGATTGAATGCTTCTATTGAGAAGAATATTGACTCAGATCGGTGTATCTAAGCCGCAATATCCTTTGTTTTACTTAATACAATTTAATGATCTCCAGGAGTTATGGTCGAGTCTACAAGGCATCAAACCTAATCCCGCAGCCTTCTAAAACATTAAATCGGTTTCAAACAATGAAACCTAGGCACAACATGAACAAGAAAAGTTATCAAAAACACAGAAATGAGCGATCACAACGTTTAAATAACGAAAGCAGTGATAAAGCAAACAACACAACCACAATCATTATATTTGTGATTCTTATCGGTGTACTTGGCTATTTACTGATATAACTGCAGCAAAGATAAACAACACGTAAAGCCCTTCCCCACGGGCTTTATTAATCACATATTCCTAACGACATATGCATTATCTAAAGCCGCTGCCTTTGCGATTGGTTTCACTTGCTACTACGCGTTGCTGTTCAGATTTGACTAACATCACAAACAAAGCTCCTGTTCCACCTTGTTCGCGGGTTGCACTGTGAAAAGCTTGTACCTCTTCTAACTGAACTAACCAATGATTAACAGCCGACTTCATCAATCCAGCAAAAGGTTTGCTTTTAAACCCTTTGCCGTGAATAACTAATATATTTCTCTCACCTCGCCCATAGGCTTGTAAAACAGCATCGATTAACAATTCACGTGCTTGAACCAAACGATAAGCATGCAGATCTATTACAGATTTAGTTTTATATTTACCTAAACGTAAATGACGAAACACTTCTTCTTGGACACCATTGATTTTATAGCTAATGATCTCCTCTGGTTCAACCGGTAGTATCAAAGCAGGATCAACAGTAAGTTTATCCAAATACTCGTTTTGTGCTGCCGCAGCTCGTCTTGCTAACTGTGAGTCAGTCGGTAAATGAGTGGATTGATTAAAATGACTATCATTGACCTTAAGTGGCTTAACACCTGCCATTTCTTCCCAAAATAAATCACTGTCTTCTTGCTGCATCATCAACTCCTACACAATTTGTAAAGATTCCACGCTTTTGCTGCGGATTATAATAATTTATAGTGTCATCCATATCTTGAACTGCATACGCATTCATTTAAAACTCATTTTAAGAGCATTATATTTACATGAGCCATATAAAACTTTTGTTTATTTTCGTTTTATCTTTTTTCAGTCACTTTTCAACTGCTGAAACAATGACAGACAACGACTTAATTAATGCTAACTATAAAGTCTTTTCTTCAGGATTTGAAAAATTAGATCTCAACATCATTGATCAAATTTATGCTGACGATGCCGTTTACATTTCAGAAACCTTCGATAAAGAAATTGTGACAGGTAAAGAAAATATCTTATCCTTGTATAAAGTCTTTTTTAAGAAAATTGCCAAAAAATCAGCCCATATCGATGTCGATTTTAGAGTCATCAACCGAGAATTGACCGATGAAAATGCAACCGATGTAGGTTATTACTTAGTGCGTTTCCATCCCCGTAAAGAAACTGGCGAACCAACGAGTGTATTCTCAGGAAAGTTTGTTCTCGTGTCTCGTAAAGTTGGTGAGCAACAATGGCAGTTTATCGTTGATTCAAATACTAAAGTTAAACCTGATTTCTACTTCTCTGCAAAACCAAGTTCAAACTTATACTACGGGCGTCAATTTAACCCACTAATAGAATCACATGAAGAAACCACGGCTTTACATGAAAATCATCAAGAGTCTGACGAACACGACCATTAATTTGTTCATGTTCAGTCAATAAAATCGCAATTAGAAATGCCATAACGACGGTGAATCGATAAAGATATTCTGTTACGCTTTAAAAATCTGTACCATTGTCATTTCAATACTAATCAATAAAATGCCAGCAGATCATTAGCCATTAACATGACAATAAACATTCAATCTCTTTGCCCTTGCGGCAGAACACTCACTTACGCCCAGTGTTGCCAGCCATTTCACTTAAAAGTTAACACTGCAAATGATGTAGAAACACTCATGCGCTCTCGTTATTGCGCTTTTGTTCTACAGCATCATCAATACTTAATCGACACCCACCACCCTGACTACTTAAATGGCTTAACCGTTGAACTTCTAGCGCAAGGCGCAAATGACACTGAATGGTTAGGATTAGACGTAGAAGAATCGCAAAATGATTTGGTCGAAGGCACAGTCACTTTTAAAGCATGGTATATAAACAATAATGACATCGATGCTATTTACGAGTGTTCACAATTTCAGAAGTTGAATGGCATGTGGTATTACACAGAAGGAGAACAAAGAGCGGCTGAGTTACCCAAACGAAATGATAAGTGCGTTTGCTACAGTGGAAAAAAGTTTAAAGCTTGTTGCATGCGAAAAATTGTCTAACGTTAAAGCTTTAAAGTGAAATCAATGCTTAATGTACCGCTGTATTTTGCTCAAAAATGAACTTTGAAAATTCGTTTTCTCTTATAGCGGGACTGTATAAATACCCTTGTGCATGATGGCAACTACTATCTTCGAGGAATATTTCCTGCTCTTTAGTTTCAACCCCTTCCGCTGTCAATGATATGTTCAAGGCTTTGGCCATTGCGATAATTGCGCTAACTATCTCACGGCTTTCATGGCTAGTGGTTAAATCTGATATAAATGAACGATCTATTTTTAACTTAGTAATAGGAAATTGCTTTAGATAACGCATAGAGCTATAGCCCGTGCCAAAATCGTCAATGGCTAAGCCTACACCCAAGTCAGCCAATTCTTGACACAAACGAGTGGCATGTCGAATATCACCCATTAATTCTGTTTCTGTTATTTCTAGAATCAAACTCTGTGGTTTTATTCTATAACGAGTGACTAAATTCCAAACTTGCTCGAATAAATTGCCACTGAAGAACTGTCTTGCTGCAACGTTAACATGCATCACTATGTCAACATCTTTACGCTGCCATAAATTAAGCTGTTTACAAGCCGCTTCGAGTACCCAGTCGCCGATAGCATTAATCATTCCTGATTGTTCTGCTATCTCAATAAACGCACCAGGATAAAGTATGCCCTTTTTAGGGTGATGCCAGCGTATTAACGCCTCAGCACCAATATACTTGTGGTTTTTTAAATCCATTAACGGCTGATAGTAGAGCTCAAATTGCCTACCACGGATAGCAGACATTAAATCTCTTTCTATATCAGCATTATTTTTAAACGTGGCTAATAAATCATCATTGAATATCTGAAAATTCAACATGGCTTTCTTCTTGGCATATTGCAGTGCAATATCAGCACAAGATAAAGGTGAGAATTGTGATGCAACAGCAGCGACATCCACAACCGCGATGGCTGCTTTAGGATCAACTTTTTCGCGACCGATAACAGAAGGAACAGCTAGCTTTTGATAAAGCTTAAAAACAACTTCTTCAAGAATTTCTGTTGATTCAAGATCAGGTAACAAAACGGCAAACTCATCACTGCCTACACGTGCAACATCAATGGCATTATTACTTAGTGCGAAGTGTTTTAATCTACGTGCAACTTCAGTTAACAGTGCATCACCTTGCTCATGACCACTGGTGTCATTAAAACGTTTGAAGCCCATCAAATCGATTAGAAACAGTATACCGTTTGAAGCTCGGTCAAGTTGCTGGGTGAAATGCAGCCGATTATGCAAGCCTGTTAAAGTACAATTCCAAGCAAGGTTTTCTAATTCGTCTTTATGTCGACGCTGCTCAGAAACATTAATACAAGAAACCAAGGCATAATAATTACCTTGCTCTGTTACAAAGCGGTTGGCTTGATACTGTACCCAGTATTTAGTGTTATCGACTCTCTCCAGCTCAGCTTCACCTTGAATCGTTTCACCAGCAATTAATTTTTCAGTGAGTTCATTGGCAAGTTCGCGTTTACCACGGAAAAAATCTAAAGTAATTAACTCGTTATCTTGAACAATCTCGCGAGCAAGCCCTGTCATCTTTTCATGAGCAGGATTGACGTACTCAATGATCTGAGTTTTCAGATTGATTAACATCAGTACATGCTTAGCTTGTTCTGTCGCACTATGAAATAAAGTTAGTCGTTCATTATTGTCATAGGCATAACGCGTTGCGAGGGTCAGTGCTAATTGATCTGCAAATTGACATGCAAATTCTATGTTTGGTATGGATAATTCAACTTGGTGATCAAACTCAATACAAAGTAGACCTTCGATATGGCCATTAATTCGGATAGCCACATCAAGATTAGATTCAATTCCAGTTTGTTTATAATAGTCAGAAAAACAGCTTAAACGCTTATCAGTTGCTGAAATGCTACTAGCAATGTGTCTATAACGGCGGATTTCTTCAAAATATGATTCAGAGGCAAAATTATCATGACGTAATTGCTTAATCGCATCACTAATAGCGACTACTGGGGAAAGGCAGGCAACAACTTTTTGCTCAAGTGCTTTATTTCGTAGAGAAATAACAGACACACAAGTGGCATTAAAATGCTTCAACAGCAATTTACAGACTAATTCAGAGGTTCCGGTGAAGTCCCCCTTTTCTTTAGCCACAGAGTTTACAATTAACTCTAATAAGTGTTGCTCAGTTTGCTTCATTATTATTCCCAAAAAGACAGCATAGCAATCGGGTTGACCTCATTCTTAGGAGGTCTTTATCCATTTAAAATCAGGGTAATTATCATACCCATAAGTGTTATACAGAAAAAAACCTGTATATAGGAATAAACAAAAGGTCTATCCCAAAAGTATTAGTGTTACGAAGGTTACACTTACGACATAAAATTGCAAGATGTAACCCTTAAATTTAGATTGTAACCAAGAGTTTTCGCTTTTACAGACTGTTTTCTAACTGAAAAATCATTTTTTCAGCTGTAAATTCAAACTCAATAAACACCGTTATGTGATTGTCGGTTTCATCAAAACGAGTGTTAACAGAGTCAAATCGTGTTTCTGCTTTTTCAATAATCGCCTGAGCATCCGCTAAGGCTGTTTCGCCTTCAACTTGCAAAATCAACTGCGTATCTTGTTCATCGATCACAGTACCGATATCAACAAATGAACCACAATCATTACAGCTATCACTAACTTGAACGTCTTGCTTAGTAATCGTTTTAATCATATTAATCGCCTTTCACTGCTATAAAGCGTCAGCATAACGTAAAAACTGTCATTTATTATCTAGCTAGTTCACACAATTAGCAGAACATAATATTCAACAAATGTGACAACAACAATCATTACAGTTTAAAAATCAAGCAACTGCATAAAGCTGGTTTGCTAAAGTCTCACTTATTTTACGCTGAGTGGCTAATTGATCTAAGAAATGAATTTGATTTATTTCTGTAATTTCTGGAACTGATTGTTGGTGTTTTAATTTAGTAAGCTCATCGCAATTAGCCAAAACGATTTGCATTTCATCCTCATATTGCCCGCGAGTCACTAATGCTTCGGGTTTTAAAGCTTGTTGTAAATGAAATTGCGATACCCCGCCGCGTTGAAAATCAGTGGCGTGATCTATAGCTTGCTGTTGTGATAAATCACATACGAGTTGTTGAGCTTGAGGTAACTGAAAAGTTTTGTATAGTTTTTCATCGACATTGAGTTCTTTATCAAGTTGAAATTGTGACATGTCACGAGCATCAACAGACAACATAGATAAAAGAAGGCCAAATTCACCACGACGATCATGTTCAATCGCATCATTTAAACGATTGCCCAGTTGTAGTTCATTGACTAAAGGAAACTCAATTTGCATATAAAAACATCATTAATTACTGCGATTGTTATTTTATCGACCACTTGAACAAATACTTGAGAGTTATTTTCGATTTTGGCTTTACTTATATTTAATTCGTGACTATTATTCTCGCCGCAATTGAGGAGGGGTTCCCGAGTGGCCAAAGGGATCAGACTGTAAATCTGACGGCTCAGCCTTCGAAGGTTCGAATCCTTCTCC